>NZ_JACJSE010000083.1 GCF_014698045.1 Aulosira sp. FACHB-615 | reverse complement strand
AAAGAAGGAAGAACAGCACCTAACGCGAGGAAGAAGTGGTTAGACTGCTGGGGTGATTCCTAGCCAGAACCTTGAAAACTGCATAGAAACGCGAAAAAAGCAGGCAGTCAAAAAGTCAAAAGTGGAAAGTCAGAAAGCAGAAAAAGCTGGAGACAAGAAGCAAAAGACAGATGATTGCATGAAGAAAGCCGAATGTATTAATTGTGGTCAAGCGAAAAAGGGCTCATGGTGGATACCTAGGCACACAGAGGCGAAGAAGGACGTGGTTACCGACGAAATACTCCGGGGAGTTGGAAGCAAACATTGAGCCGGAGGTGTCCGAATGGGGCAACCCTGAATACTGGCTGTTGAATATATAGACAGTCAAGAGCGAACCCAGCGAACTGAAACATCTTAGTAGCTGGAGGAAAAGAAATCAAAAGAGATTCCCTAAGTAGTGGTGAGCGAAAGGGGAAGAGCCTAAACCAAAGGATTTATCTTTTGGGGTAGTGGGACAGCAAAATCGAATCTAGAGGCTAGACGAAGCAGCTAAATACTGCACCAAAGAAAGTGAAAGTCTTGTAGTCGAAAGTCAAAGGATAGAAGCTGAATCCCGAGTAGCATGGGGCACGAGGAATCCCATGTGAATCAGCGAGGACCATCTCGTAAGGCTAAATACTACTGTGTGACCGATAGAGAACAAGTACCGCGAGGGAAAGGTGAAAAGAACCCCGGAAGGGGAGTGAAAAAGAACATGAAACCGTGAGCTTACAAGCAGTGGGAGTCCGATTAAACGGATGACCGCGTGCCTGTTGAAGAATGAGCCGGCGACTTATAGGCACTGGTAGGTTAAAGCGAGAATGCTGGAGCCAAAGGGAAACCGAGTCTGAAAAGGGCGATAATCAGTGTTTATAGACCCGAACCCTGGTGATCTAACCATGGCCAGGATGAAGCTTGGGTAACACCAAGTGGAGGTCCGCACCGACCGATGTTGAAAAATCGGCGGATGAGCTGTGGTTAGGGGTGAAATGCCAATCGAACCAGGAGCTAGCTGGTTCTCCCCGAAATGTGTTGAGGCGCAGCGGTTGTGATTATAGTCGGGGGGTAAAGCACTGTTTCGGTGCGGGCTGGGAGACCGGTACCAAATCGAGACAAACTCAGAATACCCGATGGACACACAGCCAGTGAGACAGTGGGGGATAAGCTTCATTGTCAAGAGGGAAACAGCCCAGACCACCAGCTAAGGTCCCCAAATCATCACTAAGTGATAAAGGAGGTGAGACTGCATAGACAACTAGGAGGTTTGCCTAGAAGCAGCCACCCTTGAAAGAGTGCGTAATAGCTCACTAGTCAAGCGGTCTTGCGCCGAAAATGAACGGGGCTAAGTGATGTACCGAAGCTGTGGGATTAACGAAAAATTAATCGGTAGGGGAGCGTTCCGTCGTAGGTAGAAGCAGTAGCGGCGAGCAGCTGTGGACGAAACGGAAGTGAGAATGTCGGCTTGAGTAGCGCAAACATTGGTGAGAATCCAATGCCCCGAAACCCTAAGGGTTCCAGAGCCAGGTTCGTCCGCTCTGGGTGAGTCGGGTCCTAAGGCGAGGTCGAAAGGCGTAGTCGATGGACACAGGGTGAAGATTCCCTGACTACGATATGGGAGCATGACGAGGGACGCATCAAAAATAGCTACACCCTGATTGGTTTGGGAGGGGTTTACGGACTCCGAGTAGTGAAAGATAGTGCCAAGAAAAGCTTGTGATGTGATGAACATATAGTACCCGTACCCGAAACCGACACAGGTAGGGAGGTTGAGTAAACTAAGGGGCGCGAGATAACTCTCTCTAAGGAACTCGGCAAAATGGCCCCGTAACTTCGGAAGAAGGGGTGCCCACGAGAGTGGGTCGCAGTGAAGAGATCCAGGCGACTGTTTACCAAAAACACAGGTCTCCGCAAACTCGTAAGAGGAAGTATGGGGGCTGACGCCTGCCCAGTGCCGGAAGGTTAAGGAAGTTGGTCAGTGGCAACATGAAGCTGACGACCGAAGCCCCGGTGAACGGCGGCCGTAACTATAACGGTCCTAAGGTAGCGAAATTCCTTGTCGGGTAAGTTCCGACCCGCACGAAAGGCGTAACGATCTGGATGGTGTCTCAGAGAGAGACTCGGCGAAATAGGAATGTCTGTGAAGATACGGACTGCCTGCACCTGGACAGAAAGACCCTATGAAGCTTTACTGTAGCCTGGAATGGTGTCCGGGCTTCGCTTGCGCAGGATAGGTGGGAGACGAAGAGATATTCCTTGTGGGGAATATGGAGTCAACGGTGAGATACCACTCTGGCGAAGCTAGGATTCTAACTTCCTACCGTGATCCGGTAGAAGGACAGTTTCAGGTGGGCAGTTTGACTGGGGCGGTCGCCTCCTAAAAGGTAACGGAGGCGCGCAAAGGTTCCCTCAGCACGCTTGGAAACCGTGCGGCGAGTGTAAAGGCAAAAAGGGAGCTTGACTGCAAGACTGACAAGTCGAGCAGGTACGAAAGTAGGCCTTAGTGATCCGACGGCGCAGAGTGGAATGGCCGTCGCTCAACGGATAAAAGTTACTCTAGGGATAACAGGCTGATCTCCCCCAAGAGTCCACATCGACGGGGAGGTTTGGCACCTCGATGTCGGCTCATCGCAACCTGGGGCGGAAGTACGTCCCAAGGGTTGGGCTGTTCGCCCATTAAAGCGGTACGTGAGCTGGGTTCAGAACGTCGTGAGACAGTTCGGTCCATATCCGGTGCAGGCGTTAGAACATTGAGAGGAGCCTTCCTTAGTACGAGAGGACCGGGAAGGACGCACCGCTGGTGTACCAGTTATTGTACCAACAGTAGACGCTGGGTAGCCAAGTGCGGAGCGGATAACCGCTGAAAGCATCTAAGTGGGAAGCCCACCTCAAGATGAGTGTTCTCACTACTTTAAGTAGGTAAGGTCACCTGTAGAACACAGGTTCTTAGGCGGTAGGTGGAAGTGCAGTAATGTATGTAGCCGAGCCGTGCTAACAGACCGAGGGCTTGACCTCAATTTCAGTTACCAGTTAACAGTGAATACATTGGTGAATATCGCGTTTCTTGCAGTCTTCAGGGTTTCTGAATCAGTGACAGTTGTTTGATAACTGATAACTGCTCTCTGTTCACTGTCTTTCCTGGTGCCTATGGCGCGGTGGAACCACACTGATACATCCCGAACTCAGAGGTGAAACGCTGCTGCGGCTACGATAGTTGGAGGGTCGCCTCCTGCCACAATTGCTCGGCGCCAGGTCTCTTTTTA
>NZ_JACJSE010000081.1 GCF_014698045.1 Aulosira sp. FACHB-615 | reverse complement strand
TGAAATGCCTGAGCCTATTTTATTAAGTCAGATTTTTGCCAAGCTTACTTCTTTAGGACGTATTCATCCCGTTTCTACAGGTGTTGAACCCTCGTAAATTGGCTACGGTATTGTGCTAGAAGTGCTGAATGTAAACAAGGCTACATCGCTGGTTTTGACAATTGGACTACTTTTATCTTTTATCGGATTAAACCCAGAATAATGGCTTTTTTGCCTTCTTTACAAAGGTTGCAATTTCTCTTAATCCCTAATAGGGATTAAACCACTACATTTTAGATTCAGCGATCGCCTTACTTGGGTGGCCGCCGAGATACCCTACTTTTCATCTCTTAGCCACTCCCGACCCACCCGCAATGCCGCCTCAGAAGTGTAGTAGATTTTCATCTCACCAAATATACCTCCTGTGCGGCTGATGATCCGAAACTGCCAACCAAAAGCTTCAAGGGGTCGCCCATCATACCAGAAGGTTGATGGGTGGGGAATTGAGGCAAACATTTGATAACTGAGCAAAGTAAATCCTTATTTCGGGGGTGATTGTTGTTGCACATATTGTTTTAACTGTTCAACTGTGACCCCACCACAACTAGCGACGAAGTAAGAACCTGTCCACAACACAGGTTTTGTGTACACCTTGCTCAAGATAGATTCAAACTCTTTACGAATTAACCTGCTAGAGACAGTTTTGAGGTTAGCAATAAATTTGCACAATTCAATTTGTGGATGGTAACGAATGAGTAAATGTACATGATCAACTTCACCATTAAATTCTACTAATGTGCATTCCCATTTGGTACAGGTATCGTGAAATATATCTGCCAGCCTAGATAGCATCTGGTGATTAATGACTTTTTTTCTATATTTAGTCACAAAAATTATATGAGCAGTAAGAGAGTAAACAGAGCGAAAACCTTTATCATACAACTCTTCCATCGATGAGCAATAAATGATATACTGACATTATGATTTTAACTTACTGCTACCGAATTTTACCCAGTGCCGCGCAAATAGCTTTAATGTCAAATACATTAGAGCTACTACGTCGTCATTGGAATTACGCATTGGGGCAGAGGTTAGATGCACTCAGCAGAAGTCGTTGTCAAATTGACCGATGTTCAATAGTCAGTGAACCAATTGGAGAAATCCCTCAAAGAGTTAATTACTATACTCAGCAAGCAGATTTAAAGCACACAAAGATACTGTTTCCCGATTACAAAAATATCTGGGCAGAATCTCAGCAAATCAATTTGCAGCGTTTAAATCAAGCGTGCGAACGGTGGTTAATTCCTGACACATCAGGAAAACGTGGTGGTCGTCCTAGATTCAAAAAGCCAGGAGAATTAAGGTCTTTTGTTTATCCACGAGTGAATTGCCCAAAGGCAGGTGCTAACCTCAAAGACGGCATATTGAAACTGAGCAAAATTGGTGAAATGCCAGTCCGACTGCACCGACCACTACCATTCGGTTTTGTACTCAAAACTTGTACGATTGTGTGTAAAGCAGATGGATGGTACTGCTGCCTTTCCATGCAAGATAATTCTGTGCCACAATTATTACCTCTTGATGAGGTTAAATCTGCTGTAGGGGTTGATGTTGGGCTAAAAGAATTTTTGAC
>NZ_JACJSE010000080.1 GCF_014698045.1 Aulosira sp. FACHB-615 | reverse complement strand
TTTACAATGACTTTACCATCAAACCCTCATTGCTCAACCTCTATATCATCAGCGATCGCTGCCTTTATCTCTGCTTTAGTAATTATGTACTATATTTAGATGCGTTCCCCCTGGCATCAACAATTGATGAGTTTATCCAAAATGAATTGAACTTAGAAGGAATTCCACCAGAATTAATGCGCTTGGGAATTGAACGATTGCTTCAAAATTCGCCACTCAAATATAAATTCGACGGTAGCTTGAACAGTAATCAAAACTAACATTTTCAGGAGAGCAATATGCAATCAGTTCTTAACCTTTCGCTCCCTCTTAAACACAACTTGCTCATTGGTGCGCCTTGTGCTGGCAAAGATGTTTTTGCTAATCAGTCCATCAAAAGTATCAAGCAACAACGACCAAACCTCAAGGTTTATGTAATCGACATCAAAGCCTATTCCAGCAAAAGCCAATACTCTTCTTGCGCTGACATTTTGTGGATTCAGGACTCTTCTGCTGTCGTCACAGATTCGGATGTAGAAAAATTTGTGGCGTGGATACGGCACTGTTTTACTGAATTTGAGTCTCTCGAAGGTGAAAAATTACTTGTTTTACCAGAGAGTACGTTGATCTTTCACTTTTTTGGTCAAAACAGAAACAACAGAACTTGGTTGGCGAATAAAATCATCAATTATTTGTGCTTAGGGAATGCGGCGGGTATCTATATTTGGTTGCTTGGATCAAGTTTCTTCGCCAGCGAAACGGGAATTAGCCGACAGTTTTGGGTGTCCTTCAATCCAGTTTTGATTGTTCACAAGGATAATCTTGCTCTTTACAACTATCTTCTGGGTACAGATTTTCTTCCCAAAGATTGCAGGCTGAGTGCGGAGAGAATTAGAGCGATCGCATCCCAGTCACCCGTGGGTAGGGCTGTTTACCACGATGGTCAGTGGTTGCCAATGCCGGAGCTTGCTCTTGCCCAGTAACAGAGAAGAGCATCAATCAGCAGTTGTTGATGCTCTATTTTTTTCAATTTATAATTCAACCAACCTTATGCAAGAACAAAATCAAAATAATCATCCACTCAGCCCTTTTTCTAGGGTTGCCAATAGCATTGTGAAGCTGATTAATAGTATTTCTCAAAGCTTTCAACTTCAAGAGCGTGAACTTTTAATTCGGAAACAATGGGTAAATAATCTGGAAACCAGCAATTTGCTGAAAGAACAACAAGAATTTATCAATCAAGCTAATCAACGGATGCCCATACTGCTAACATCAAAGTCAAGATTAATAATTTTGGAAGCAATACTGGTTGCTCATGCCAGAGATGGACAGCCTATAGATGACGTGGTTACAGCAATTGAGGTATTGAGAAAGAATATCCTAGAATTAGATACTTCATCGAATGTCAACTTACAAAACCAGCCCCCCGTCCACCATCAACCCAAAGACCCAGTAATTACACATCGTCATCAATACGATTTCCCTATTTTGAGCGAAGTTGGTGGCTTAATTACTGATGCTCGGAACCTAATATTACTTGTCCCTTTGATTGCTGCTTTCTCTGCTTTAATTTTACCCATCACTAATCCCAGGCTTTGTAATTCATGGGAGAATTCTAGCGGTACTTATGAAAATAAAAGTTTGTATTGTCAATTTGTTAATAAGTTGAATAGCTTATTTTCTGATTATCAAAAAATGGAATAATCCACTCCATCAACACCCTGGAAACACAAGCTCTTCATCGGGGTTTCAACAGTGTGTTTGAGGCTGGTGGTGAAGGTCAGAAACTTCGGTGTGGGGGCGGTTGTTTCCAGGGCTTTGACAATTCGCAGTTAAGAACCAGGAGTTGCCATGAAATTTAAAAAATTCAATGGATGTGCCAAGTGGCAAGAAATTTCAGACTTGTTTGTATCTCTCAAGTCTGAGGCTCTTGGAACATTAAAAAGTAGTTCTCGAACAATTTGCGGGAAGGAGGTGTCCATTCAAGTTGAACCTCACCGAAGAGAACCCAATTGGAGAAGAATTTGGTTGGCTGTAAATGGATCAAAGGTTAGCGAAAGAGAGATTTTGCATTTAGTCGAAAACAAAATCGAAGACGAAGAACATGTGCTTGATAATCGTCTTGAACAGCAATTTAACGCTTTCGCATTGGAGGCTGGAATCGCTTTAGAGGTGGTAGCACCAGAACATTTTGACGACTCAGAAAAAACTTATTTCGTCGTTCCCCGTCACCCTGGTACTTATCACCTTGATGATGGTAGAATTGATTGCTACATTGCCATCAATTCTACTGTTGATCAGTATGCCTTTGGTGATTCGCCAGAAGAAGCATTATGCGGATTATCGACAAACCCATGCAAAGTTTAAGTTAAACAGCCCAGTATGCAGCGATCGCCTCAAAGGATGATCCGAGATATTCCGAGAAATCGAAGTTTTAGCCTTTTCCGACCAACTCCAGGTTTGTTGCTTTAATGTTGGGATAGACAATCAAAAACTATTTAATCAAAATACTTACTATTAACCAATCAAAAAATCAAGTTAACTCTCCAATTTTAGAATTGGAAAACCCGAAAGAAAAGCTAGAACGTGAACTAAGCAAGCCTGAACTAATCCATTACTATTACCAGCGATTGGCTCTAATTCAAAACCCACATCTCCGCGCCAACCCCAACACCAAAGATTTCCCAGAAGTAAAAACAGACCCACAAAAGTTTGCTGCTTTTGACCTCGCCGTAGAGCTTCATCGGGCTGGCAGTTGCCCGTGGGTTGGGTGAAGGATGTTAGACAGGGTATTTGCCCTTGCATCTTGTTGGAATTGCCCCGAACTTACCTGAATCAGCAAGAAGGCTCACACCTACCCGATAGGGAGGTGTTGAGATGAATTGCGAGTGAGTCGAGTTGCGTAGTCTTGACGATTTTGAGCGTAGCGAAAACAGGAA
>NZ_JACJSE010000079.1 GCF_014698045.1 Aulosira sp. FACHB-615 | reverse complement strand
TCATTCCACTCATTTGTAACGATTTTCTCGCTCCAGTGCGGATTGTGGGAATTTTCTTTTTAATCATTCATACACCGAACTTGTGTAACGAAACAATAAGTCGCACATCGCGTTAGCTTTAGCTTCCAAAGCTTTTAATAAATCAGTTAATTGCTCTTTCTCAATGTTCTTGATGTCAGTTTTAGATATATTTTGGATGAGTGAATTAACTTGTAAGTTTGGCTTACCTTGTTTTTCAGGAGAGTGTTTAGCAATAGTTTCTCCAACTAAAGCACGGGTTTGAGCTACAGTTAGTTTTTGCTGCAAAACTTGTGATGTTAGATTTTGTCTAATTTCCTTGGCTTTAAGCTCTTCAATTCCCAGATTTTTGGCATTGAGCTTCTGTAAGGAACGAGCATGATTAGCACCAAGTCCTAAGTGCCGAATCGCATTCTTTAAATCTTGAGGAAGGCGTAAGCACGGAAAGACATTGGCATCTATAGATGCTGGATTTTGCTGAAAGCGGAGTAATAACATAAAAATATTACACTCTATTGCATCCAAGCCAAAATCATCAATGTGTTTTGTCTGTTCTTCCCTAGTGCTACTAACAAGTTCAGTTAATTGAGGTAAGAGTTTTTTAGTATTTAGTCTAACGATGGCTCGTCTAACTGCTTTGATCACTTCTTCTTGTTCAATATCAAAAGCTAACTTAGCTTGTTGTACTAAACCTTCAGCTAAATCTAATTCATTTAAACTTTCTCGGTGAAGACTAGTTAATAAAGTTTGTGCGTGTAGTTCGGCTTCAGAAAGTTCTTTCGGAAGCATAACTGCATCCAACATATCAATTTCTGGTTGTAAATATTCTGCAACTGATCTCCATCGCCGTTCTCCATCAAACAAGAGATTCCCTGGCAACAATATAATAGGCTCTTGTTGCCCTTCTTCTTTAATTGAAACAGCCATACTGCGAATACTCTCTGCTGTAAATGTCTGTCTTGCCTGTTTTGGATTGGGCTTAACTTGACTGTAATGAATTTTAAATACACCTGATGCTTTAAGATGTTCTCTTAAATCTTCGATTGTTTGATTAAGATAATTACGCTCTTCTTCCGCAAGATTTCTATCTGCTTGTTCTTTTTTTAATTGCGTGATTTCTGCTTGTAATTCTTCTATCTGTTCTTCAAGCTCAAATATTTGTTGTGAACCAGCGGCACCAGCAAACATTCCAAGCACACTTGGTTTTTGAGACGTTGACATTATTGACCTCTTATAATTTTTAACTCTTGAATTAAGGCTTCAACAATTGGGATAAAATCTGCTCTGGCTTCTCTACCTGGTCTATAAATTCCTAGAGGTACCCCTCTTCCTGAAGCATTGAGAATATCTGCTGATTCCCTAATTGGATGAAAATACTTAATGCCCAGATTCTTACAAACTATTGGTAATTCTTCAACAATACTTCTATGCGCTACCCAGTCACTCCGCCACCGAGTAGGAACAATACCTAGAATTTTTGGAGCAGGCTTTAATCTCAATCTTTTGCAGTTGTAATAATACCACTCAATCATTGCCGCAGCACTTTGAGAAGCTTTATACTCCGGTTGAATAGGAATTAATACATGACTAGAAGCGGCTAGTGCCGTTAATGGTAAAGGTTCTAGAGTCGCTGGGCAGTCAATAATTACAAAATCATGTGGTAATGGATAGTCGCTGAGTCTATCTGCTAAAAGATAAGCTCCTCTTAAGTCTTTTGAAACCTTTTGAATAGTTTCATGCAGTTTTCGCCCTCCTTTACAGACTTGAATTTTATCAATTTTATTTTGCCAAGCCGAAACTAAAGGCCAATGCCCATTAAAATTTGCATCGTAAACATCTGCCATTGTTCCAGATGCTTCAACTGAGGCTAATCCACAAAATAATGTCAATGATTCATTAGGATCTATATCCAGCAAGGCAACTGAGTAACCACGAACACCTAACTCGTAAGCCAGATTGTAGGAAACAGTACTTTTAGCTACCCCTCCAGCGTTTGTTTCAATTGATAGGATTAAATTTGCTGACATGACAGTTTTTATCGATTAAGTATAGTTCATACTTGAAGTGCTGAGATAACGTTATCTCAGGTTTGATTATTTTTGAAATAATCTTATCTCAGGTTTGATTAAACTTTGTCAAAAATAATTCTAGATGCAGCAAATACAAGGTTATAAGCGACTGAACTATTACCATTCAAGATTTAAAAATGGGTTAAATTCAAACTATTTATTCTGAATTAAGTATTTAGGTTCTATTTTGCCTTTATAGTACAATTGTTCTTTTTACGGTTGAAATCGCTCAAAGCAAATTACACTCAATGCTTCTGGTATGCCATTATCCAGAAGCATTTTGCTTATCTCAGCGATCGCCTCACGAAGACTTCTGAAAATCAACATCACTTCGATAAACCTTAGCCCTGGGCTTACCTTTTTTAGCTGGTGCAGCTACAGAAGACTTCTTAGGTGGTACTGGAGGACGGCAGGTTTCGCAGTATAAAGGGCGTGGGCCATACGTCTCACGAGAGGTTGTTTGTTCGCACTGCTTACAGACAAAGTTGAATGTGCGCGTGTGGATTTGCCGTTTGTGCGCTCTGACGGTGTACTCTTGGACTTCTATGTACTTGCTAGGCATTAGTTATATCATGTAGTTAGAACTCAAGACTCAGCATTTTACAATTAAGCGATCGCCGTGTCCTCAACTATAGCTATTTCTAGAATAGCGACAACTGCCCAGGCGAGAGCCTGTTTTCTCTGCTTGGGGGCTGGGGGAATATTGTTTGTGCGGGGATTAAGCAGTATCGTGATTTCCCGTCAAATCTTGTGTACCCACGTTTCTCCCTTCGCTGCTGTAGCTTTTGATAGTTGTCCAATGCGGCTTGATAATCAGAGAAATCCAAGTCTTGTGATTTACCGAATCCCTTTTTGACGGCACTACCCCAAGTTTTGGTGATGACCCACTCACCAAATACATTCTGACACAGCCTTAAAGTGTAAAATCGCGTGTGCCGTTGCCACTTGCATTCTTGCCAGAGGTCGAGTCGGTAAATAGTTTGCTCAAGCATATTTTCATACACAAGCCCTTTTTGTATAATACTTAAATGCCAGCAAATCACAAACGCTACGCGAAAGTTTTGTGGAAAATGTTGGACAAATAATTATGACAAATCAAATCTTTGTAGCAGTTGCGGATGGTAGCCAGCGCCGATGGACTGATGCAGAAAAAGAACTAATCAGCAGTAGCCCAGAACTAATTGAACAACTCAAAGGGTGGCTGGAAAATTCATTGTCTGACTTTTGTTGGAATGTAGAAAATTATCGTTTTCTGCGGGGATTAATCAGTCCAGAGTCGGAAGCAAAATCCTCTGTCGATGTCGATGAGGAAATTCCGTTTTAACAATTTATTCTAGACCTCCTGTTTTCACAGGAGGTTTATTCGCTTCGCTAGTTGCCATTGAAAACTCTCTCGTACTTCAGGAGAAAAACAATGGAAACTCTACAATCCACACTAACCTACGCTATCGAAATCGTTGTTATGAGCTTCGTCACC
>NZ_JACJSE010000078.1 GCF_014698045.1 Aulosira sp. FACHB-615 | reverse complement strand
GCCTCATCTACCATTTCAACCAGACGAGAGAGTTTATGAGATCGCTCTGGCAAAAATGCACTCCCATCTTGAAGAAATTGACCTGGATGATTACAAATTTGCTTCAGCTTCATTAATGTGGAGAGAATTAATCCCTTACGTTGAATCCCTTCGGCTGTTTGTAATTGTTCTTCGACATCTTTAACTACAACTTCATACAGTGATGCTTGCTCTTTGGTAAGATTAGTATAAAGTTTTTGTTCAACTTTATCGGGCAAGTCGCTGATAATTGATTGGTCAGTTTTCACTCGCCGCAAAATTAAAGGTTCAACTAATTTTTTTAAAGTAGTTGACTTTACTTTATCGTTATCTTTTTGAATGGGGATTTCAAAAGACTTACGAAACTGTGCCTCCTTTCCCAAATACCCAGGATTGAGAAAGTTAAAAATTGACCATAAATCCAATAAGCGATTTTCTACGGGAGTACCAGTCAAAGCCAGACGGTGTTGAGCCGAAAGTTTGAGAATAGCTTTAGTCTGTGCCGCCTTTGGATTTTTAATATTTTGCGCCTCATCCACTACCAAACGTTGCCATTTGACACTGTTGAAGAGTTTTTCATCTTTGCGAGCTAGAGTAAACGAGCTAATCACTATATCATACTGTTGGCAAGCCGCTTGAAAATCGGCAGAGTCAGTTAAGCGAGTGCTGCCATGATGTACAAGAGTTTTTAAATGAGGAGCAAACTTGGCAATTTCTTTATGCCAATTGCCAACAACGGAAGTGGGTGCAATTAGTAGTGTTGGTAAATGATGTTGTTTTGCATCTTTCTGGTGAACTAATAAAGCAATCACCTGTACGGACTTTCCCAGTCCCATATCATCTGCTAAACAGCCATTCAAGCCTAATTTTTCCAAATATTGCAGCCAAGAAACCCCCCGCTTTTGATATTCTCGCAGAGTACCTTGCAGACTTAAATGTTGTGAAATTGGCTCTAACTGACTTTTATCTTGCAGTTTGGACATAACTTCTGCTAAGGCTTGGTCATGTTCAATTTCCCAATCATCTCCAGCTTCGGCAGTACGTTGTATGAACTCCAGCAAAGTCATCTGCGGTTGCTCCGAACCGTGGGAGTCCCAAAATTGGAGTAATTGCTGCATTTTATCTCGGTCTAATTCCATCCATTGACCACGAAAATGCACTAAGGGAGCCTTAGTATTCACTAGTTGTTCCCATTCCTGTGGTGTAACCGTAGCATCGCCAATAGCTAATTCATACTGATACTGCACCAATGAATTCAAATCAAAATAGCTTTTGGTTTCACCCTTGGTAGAAGCTAATTTCTTTGTTGATGCTTTCAGGCGAATCTTAGCGCGACGGCGACCAGCAGGAGTGTACCAAGCTGGGACAATAATTTTAAAACCTGAATCCTCTAATACCCAAGCACTTTCCTTGAGGAAACCAAATGCTTCATCCAAAGTCAGCTGCATTCCGATGGGACACTCTGTTTCTAATCCTTGCCAAAGCTTGGGATACATCCGGGCAGCATAGCCTAGATTCAGTAGTAAATTAGTTTCAAAATCTTGACCATACTGTTTGTGAACACTTGCTTTGCTTTTTTGATTCATCAGCCAGTATTCTGCCAATGCCATCTTCAAGGAAGGGTCTTGTTTGCTAGATACCAAAAATTGAATCTGCCAATTGTCTATATCTTGGGCAGTTGGAGAATGCAACTGAAAGCATAGATGGAAGGGTAAGTTAGATTGAGTGTGCTGAATTCTGTTTTTCCATGCCAACCACTGTTGGTATTGGAGTAAAGAAGTTTCTGTCTTTAAGGGATTATATTTGTCTTGATTCAGACAATAGTAAATCAAAGAATCTGCTATTTGTTTATCAAAGGCGGCTGTGGAAATTGTGTGATTTACTAGATTTTGGAGAAGAGATTCGGAGAAATGCCGTAAAAGCGTTTCTTTGTCGAAAAATTCTATTTGTTGCTCTTGATGATGATTACCTGCTGTGCAAAGAAGTGGCATATACTCAATATATTTTTGAATATTTGCTTCATATTGCTCAGAAATAATTTCCCAAGTAGCATATATCTCAAATTGTTTTGAGGATAAATCTTTACTTTTGTTCTTGCGTGTTTTCTCCTTGAGTGCTGCTAAAGGTCGATATTTTAATGCCGGAATATATTGGTCTTTGAAGATGATTTGTCTAAATGCTTGCGTGTAATGATACCAGAATAGTAAATCTGAGCCAATTTGGAATTCATTTGCATTATAAAGTGCCAAAAAATGAATATCCTGAAGAAGTTTGACAATATTGATTAATTTTCTGCCTTTAGCCGAGACTACTGTTTCATAGCAGATGATGTTCCAGTATTGAAAATCTTCGTAACTTTCAGGAAATTCAAACTCTAGATACTTAATTAATTCTGGTGAAGGAATGGGCTGATTATGGACAGTCGGAAGCGCAAAATATTTGGTAGAGATGCGTTCTTTTAATTGTACAGGTGTCTCTTTAAATCCCAGATTCTGCATTAAGAAACTGATTAATTCTTCTTGTGGTAAATGTCTAGGATGAATCTGCTGTTTAGTACGACTTGGTTGAACTACAGAAGTTTCTATCCACAGATAAAAAGAACCAGATTGGATAAATTCATTTGTTTGGTCTGGTATCCAGGTGCCATGAAGAACTTGCATTGCCGTAATGCCTGTGGATTTTGCAGCGTAACTAGTATTTAAAAATTAATGTATCAAAAATTGTGTAATTTTTTGGTGATTTTAGTTTGATATCTCAAGATGCTTGTCACCTGGGTGTGGTTAAAGATAGTATTTATGTACTGTAAAAAACTTATTTTCCGACTTAAAATAATGTGCGGCATTTCTAAAAGCTAATGTCCACGCCCCTAACTCCAGCTACTCAACAAGTAAATGCCGCCCCGCACTACGAAACTATCACAGGGGGAAACAAAACCAGCAACCCTCACAGGAATTGAGAAGTATTTAGGCAGTGGACTGATCAAAGGAGCATCAATGTGCCAGAAATGGCTCGGTTTTGATCCGACACACTGAAGAGTTCACCAGTAAGACTTGTTCCCGTTGTGGGCATATCCACCATTCTTTAGGTGGACAAAAAATCTTTAAATGTTCCAATTGCGGCCATCATTTACCGCGAGATTGGAATGGAGCTTTGGGGAATTTCCTCAAGGCGTTGTGGGATACCACCTTGCTGCGTTCAGCAAGCTTTGATTTCGTTGAGATGGCACTATTTGTTTAGCAATGTTCAATCTTGAAGTATCAGCAATTGCTTCTGTGATAGTTTTGCAACGGTTCATCAATCGTGAAATTTAGTCATTTTTACTCGTGCCTTGAACATCCATCCATAGCCGAATACAGCTATTGCGGATGAATTTGGCGGTACGAATTGCATCATCTATTGCCGCTAATTGCGTTGATTTCCCATAAGCTTTGAATTCAAAAACTAGCATCGCTTCACCTCCTCTCTTATACTACAATGCTCGGTATAAGATTAATTGGAATACAATAAAAGTCGCCCTAGAAGTGCGAGGCTTTAGACCCAGTTTTTCGGTAAACTTATGTCTTACAGTGATTTCACCCTCAAAAAAGTGAAAACCGAATTTAACCTCACCATAGTTGAGCGTCCTACTTTTATTGGTGAAGTTGAACCCATAGCTCCTAGCGAATTTTTATCTATATTTCTGGAAAAGCACTTACCATTAGCTTTAGCGGTGAACACTGAAAAAGCTAGATCCGAATGGTTGATATCTCCAGTTCTTTTAGAAATTAAAGATACATTATCTAACGAAATTAGCTTATTTTCCGGCACAGATTTCACAGTTGATTCTTCTGTTGGACTAAACGGAGTTTGTGATTTTCTCATTAGTAAATCAACAGAACAATTATTTATTGAAGCTCCAGCAGTGGTAATAGTGGAAGCCAAAAGAGAAGACTTAAATGCAGGGTTAGGACAGTGTATTGCGTCTATGATTGCTGCTCAAAAGTTTAATCAACAAAATCAGACTCCTATTCCCACAATTTACGGAACCGTCACTACAGGCGATCGCTGGAAATTTCTCAAATTAGAAGACACTATCGTTACTATTGGGTTGCTAGAGTATAACATTCCTCCAGTTAATCAACTGCTAGGTATGCTAACAAGCTTTGTATCTTAGAGTGAACTACCTACACTGACCTTGCGGTACAGTGTAGGCTTCCCAATTCAATGGGGATTGCCTCAACCTTCGTAGATTTTTTACGTCCCGAAGATTTTGGTCTTACATCCCCTC
>NZ_JACJSE010000077.1 GCF_014698045.1 Aulosira sp. FACHB-615 | reverse complement strand
TTAAGTTATTTTTGAAACAACTACTACTTACTTGCCTTAATTCACCTGTTGTTACATTTGAATACTGTTTTATCTGACTTGTACGGATGACTACGGTTGGTGCAAGATGTGAGCCAGAGTGTTAGTAGAACTAGTGGCATCTCGTTTATCCCAAACTGCTGATCAATTCGAGCCGCCAAAACCGCCTAAAATTAAGCAAATCCAACAAATAGCCAAAGAGCAGAATGCCACACTAATAGAATATTCAATTATTCATCATCCCTTAATGGTGAAAATTCCCGGAAAAAGGGAATGGCAGGTATCAGAATTATATATTTGGGTGGTGAAACCCACAGGGAAAGTTACTTTTCACTCTGTTGACTTAACAAAATTTCAAAACGAAAGTCATCTAACTTTAGATCAATTAGTTAATAAAATACCAATTTCTAACATTCATGAATGGAATAAATATTTAAAGAAATTACATAAAGTTCTGATTCAGCCAATTGCTGCGGAATTACCGAAAAACCCCAATGAACATATAGTTTTTATTCCTGATGAGACTTTGTTTTTTGTTCCCTTTGCTGCATTACAAGATGAAAATGGCAAATATTTGATTGAACAACATACTATTCTAACTTCTCCTTCTATTCAAGTTTTATCACTGACTCACCAACAAAATGAAAAACTTAAACAAACTGTTCTAAACGATGTATTAGTAGTAGGCAATCCCCGAATGCCAAAAGTAGCTATTAATCCTGATGAAATTCCTCGCCAATTAGAGCCTTTGCCATTTGCTGAGATAGAAGCCAAGAAAATTGCTAGACTATTTAATACTAAAGCAATTATTGGTAAAGATGCTACTAAAATCAATGTTTTACAGAGGATGAAAACGGCACAAATTATTCATTTGGCAACTCATGGATGGGCTGAAGATCAGGGAGGATTAGGAAGTTGGATTGCTTTAGCTCCCGATGCTGGAGATAATGGTTTACTCACAGCAGAGGAAATTCTCTCTTTAAAGTTGAAAGCTAAGTTAGTCGTTTTAAGTGCTTGTGAAACAGCAAGAGGTTCACTGACAGGAGATGGTGTAGTTGGATTATCGCGTTCTCTGATTGCTGCGGGAACACCCAGCGTGATCGTTTCACTATGGAATATTCCCGATGAATCAACTGAGTTAATTATGACCGAATTTTATCAACATTTTCAGCAAGCTCCAGATAAAGCACAAGCTCTACGTCAAGCAATGTTAGTCTTAATTAAACAACGTTATCTTCCTTTAAATTGGGCAGCATTTACAATAATTGGTGAACCATAGAACACCGATTCACTAATAAAACACAAGATGGTACGAGTACAGTTAGTTTATCCAAAAATCCCAGATAGCAAAAACTGCCCTTTGGAACGCTGCATAGCTTTTGAAAAATATGATGGAACCAACTTACATTGGGTTTGGAATTTTGAACTTGGCTGGTATGCTTTTGGTACGCGTCGAGATCGCTTTGATTTGGATGAGCAGGGGATTGCACAATTCAATGCTGCACATCCAGGATTAGAAGAAGCTTCTGATATTTTTAATAGAGAGTTTGCCAGTGCTTTAGAAGGAGTATTTAGAGAAAATAAGAACTATCAATATCCAGAAATTACTGTGTTTACTGAGTTTTTTGGGATGAACTCATTTGCAGGAATGCACAAGCAGGATGACCCAAAACAACTGCTTATTTTTGATGTACAAACCGATAAATATATTATTCATCCCGAACAATTTATTCAAGATTTCAGTAAATTTAATATTGCGCGTGTTGTTTATCGCGGTAAGCTAACTGGCAAATTTATTCATGATGTTCGTGAAAGTAAATATGATGTAAACGAAGGAGTGATCTGTAAAGGAGGAAAAAATATTAATAACCTCTGGATGGTAAAAATTAAAACTTATTCTTATCAGAAAAAATTACAGCAAGTTTTTACAAATGATTGGCAGTCATACTGGGAATAAGGTTTGCACTCACGCCTTTACACTGAATCTGTTGGTGCATTGTGAGCAGGAAATCCTAATGCACCACCAAATTTTTATTGCCTTAATTCACCAGCTTCAATTCTTCACGCTTAGTGTTCGACCCCACCATCTTAATCAACTGCTGATTCAGGTAGCTCTGGGCTGAAACATAAACGTTATCCCAAATCACCGGGTTACGGCAGATTTTACTGCCAACAGTGTTACCTGCTAATTTCTCCGACACCAAGTATTTCTTATAATAGTTTGCCCACAAATGCTGTAGAAAATCTTCAGCAAACTCATCAAAAGGAATGATCCAGTTGTACTGTTCATCCAAAAATACCCGATAAGCAGCAACAATAGGCATGGCAATATCAGCAGGTGCAGCAAACCCAAACGAGTATCGGCTATCGGGCAGCAGTGTATTCTTGCGCGGGTCGATAGAGGCGAGGTCAACTACTCCCTTTCGTCTGGGCTTGGTTATGTGTTCCTCAATTATTTGAAATAACCGTTGCTCAATCCATAACCCTTTGGGCAGTAACGGTAACAATTTCGATAGCCTTTGTCTTTCCGCCTCACTCAATGAAGGCGTATTGCTAACAGGTGGATGTTTGGTTCTGCTTTTGCTGTCTGGGTTGTATTTGTTCCTGTCCAGGCAGTTCATCAACTTAATGAGATGGTTGACATTGCACTGAGGGCTTTTGGGCGCACCGCTTTGGTTCTGGTAATAGGCAATGCGGAATTTGGTTTTTTCCTCTCGCTCCAGTTGAGTTAAAAACTGTTTCAGGAATTTATAATCACCCCTAGCGTTAACTTTAGAACGCGCGTCAACCGGGGCAGAAGTATTAGAAGCCAGGGCGATGTCTTTGGCATCGTCCTCACTAAGCCCAATGTGGATTGTGACTTTGACTCTGGCTTCACTTAGATCATACTTGTATTCTCTGGCCTGTTGAAAGGCTAAAACCGTATGCCCACCATTGATAATGCCATCGCTACCGCCCTCAGAGGCTTCCAGTATCTCTAGTTCTAGCTGAGTCTTTTTACTGTTAGGCTTGACCTTGTTGGCACACAGCACGATACCACTATGTCTGGAGAAGAATTTGTCAGGCTCAGTGGTTAAGGAGTCAAAGATTTGTCTGTATGTCGAGCTTTTGCGGTTGGGTTCTCTGATATTGGGTTCTAGAGGTAGGTCGGCAGGGAAACTGTCAACGTGAACGGTAGCGATAATGCAGTGGGGGTTTGCATTGAAGAACTGGTCTACTTTTAATGTCCAATTCTTAGGCATAGTTTCTTTGGTGTGGGGAGTGCAACTGATACTAATGAAGAATACAAAATTTAGGAGCAAATGACCAAGCCCTGTAAGGTCAAACCTTTGATCTCCACACCAGAAATGAGAAAAAATAAAGCGACGGGTAAAAACCACATCACTTTGCCTTTACCATCTTTGGAGAGTAACCCTATTTAATTTTGTTACGCTATTAAGCGAGATGACTCAACATTTATTAAGATACCTTCACGCACTGCATTTCCGGCAACAGTTGCAATTGCATCCCAGTCTTCATTGTTGTACAGCACACTCAACAATTCCTGTAATACTTGGCTATCACCAATCAATTCTTCGGAGTACAAATCATCACGCATCAATATACTTTCTAGGGAAGGAATAGCTTTTTGCTGTGGTAATTGTAGACGAGACAATAAACGTGTAGATGCAGTTTCAATAGCTTTTTCTTCCCCTACTCCTAGATTCCATCCCTGTAGCATCTGACGAATTTCTCGGTTGAGGGATAAACGTAGTATTGTCATCCTATGTAATAATGCCGGATTTTTCATAAAGGCAACAAACACTCGCTCATTACCCCAATCAAGTCCTGCGCTTACATCGCAAGCAGCTTCATCTTCAGCACGAATTGCTGCTTGTATAGATTCACGGTTAAACAATAATTCAATTGCTTCTTCAACTGTAATATTTTCTTCCATATCCAGATTTTTGTCTATTATCGTCGTAGCTGACTGTATTCAAAATAAATTAAATTGTTCTGATTTTCATCTACTCCGAAATTGTTCATCAATTGATTTTCGTAAAATCGCACACTTTCAGGTAAAGAGTGTAACCCTACCCTTCCACCATATCCTAACTCCACACTTCTGAGTCTGGCGTAACGTAACAGGTTAGTACCAACACCTCGAAACCTTGGCGGACGTTGGATAACTTTTCTATTCCAAGGTGCGGAAGCTAAAAATTCCACATATACTAGTTTTCGTCCGTATTCCTCATGAGAACCATGACGTTGAGTTTCTATTTTCATTAACCCTTGTGTGCTGTCTTCTGCTACGAGCGCATATCCTTCAAATTCCGAATTTCTTCTAATAAAATTTAATTTAAATAACCAGTCCCATTGTTTATCTTGGGTTTGATATTTTTGTAATTCCTTAGACCATAAATTGACAAAATCATCAATATGCTTGGGAGCTAATTCCTCAATAATACCCTGAATTGGAAGATTATCAAATCCTCGGATTAATTCAATTTCAAAACTCACAAAATCTACCTAAAAAATAATTTTTTATACACTGTTTTTCAATACCTTCGCCAAAATAAGAGGATGAAGAGAGAGGGCTGATGTAGTAGAGTTATTGTCTTCCCAAACGACAACTCAAAAGCCACAACAAGCCCATGCCCGATATCTTATCA
>NZ_JACJSE010000076.1 GCF_014698045.1 Aulosira sp. FACHB-615 | reverse complement strand
TTTTTTGAAGATGTGCTGCAACTATTTTTTCTCGAAGATCGACAGAGTATGACTTCATTTAGAGGTATTTATATTTTAATTTATTGTACCTCATAACAGACGCAAGTGCTGTAAATAGATAAATATTGGGCATTACTGAACCAAGATGGGAAAAATGACTAAAGAGGCTGAGAATATGTAGGTATAAAATTTATGGATGAACAGCTAATTAGTGCTATTGAATCGCGGGATATTGAAGGTGTCAAAGCACTATTGACAGCAGGTGCAAATCCAAATGCTAAAAAAGGGGATGAAATTGCTTATGAACTGGCACGCTCTGGCCCTGATGAAATTAAATGTGCATTAATCGAAGCCGGGGCTGATCACCCATCCCTGAGACATTCACTGGTTTGGGGAGTAATGACAAATCGAGTCGAGACTGTGAAAGTTTTACTTGATAAAGGTGCAGATATCAACGTAGTAACATACGGTGGTAGCCTGTTAGAAAAAGCTGCCAGAATTGGCAATAGTGAAGTAGTTGACCTGTTACTTGCTGCGGGTGCTGATGTGGATAATGGCACGATGAGTTCAACGCCGTTACTCAAAGCTATTGAACATGGTAACTTTGATATTGCCTTAAAATTATTAACAGCAGGTGCTAACCCCACTCAAACACCAAAATTTGGCGGTGTAGCACCAATTGCGATCGCCGCAACCCAAGGTACAGCAGAAGTAATTAGGGCATTAATAGCTGCTGGGGCGGATGTCAATACTTTCGTCAGCCGCATTACCATCAATCGCCGAACCATTCAAAAACAAGCTGGTTCAGCATTACAAGCCGCATTTACTAGCTTAGAAACTCTGGGGAAAACTTTAGAAGCACTCGACACAGACAATTCACCACCCTTGGCGGAAGTCGAGGAAACCATTGATATTGCTACAAAGCGGGCGAAGTTGGCAACCTCTAACATGAGTAAACCAGAAAATGCCGTTGATACTTTCCCGGCAATTCTCGCTGCACGTTGCGGTCATGGAGAAGCATTAGCAGTTTTGTTAGAGGCAGGTGCTGACCCCTACAGTAAAGATGGTGAAGGACTATCAGCCTATGAATGGGCAGTGCGGAACGAACATTCACAGGTGTTAGAAGTTCTGCATCGGGTTGGAGTCGATGCACCAAGAATCAGCCCCGACGAAAATTTACTCAAAGCGGCTGAACAAGGCGATGTTAATGCTGTGCGTCATTGGTTGGCGCAAGGTGCTAATATCAATGCCCGTGACCAACGCAGGAAAACAAAGTACCGCACGCCGTTAATGTTAGCAGCATCTAACGGACATTTAAATGTTGTCAACTTGCTGCTTGAGCAAAATGCTGATATTAACGCAACTGATATTGTTGATGCTAACCAAGGCAAATTTCCTAGCATTATCTCAGACAATTATGAATCGTTAATGGCAATGGGATTCTTTTTAGGGCTAACTCCTTTGATGTTAGCTGCCATGAAAGGTTATACCAACATTGTGCAGGTGTTAATAGCAAACCAAGCCAATCTGACAACCAGAGATTGTTTTTCTAAAGATGCGTTGTGTCTAGCTTGTGTTCAAGGAAATCTAGAGATTGTACAGCTTTTAATGCAGGCAGGTGTCAATATTAACCAGCAAGATTCTGAAGGCGATACACCACTTTTGATAGCTTTGAGAAATGCCCATACAGAACTAGCAAAATTTTTAATTAATTCCGGTGCAGATGTCAACACTAAAAATCATCAAGATGTCACTCCTTTATTAGAAGCTGCACAAAAGCAGCAGCATTTTGAGCTAGTGCAGATGTTAATAGAACGAGGCGCGGATCTCAATGCTGTTTCTCAAGATGGGGACACAGCAATGACATTAGCAGATTTATTTGACAATCACCAAGTTATAGAACTACTGGTGCAGTATGGTGTGGAAAAACGACGATGGGATGAAGAAGATGATGAAGAAGATGAAGATGACAGCAGCGATGATCAACGCTGGGGTGAAGAACTACCACGTCCAGATTTTTCTCAAGCTGCCCAGAACCCAGATTATCAAAAAGCAGTGGCAGATTTAGGAGAAATTTGTGGTAGTAAACCAGTACCTATGTATGATGACATTCCTGGTTGGTTTCAAGTTCATGTCAATAGTAAACGCCGCAGCGAAATCCAAACCGAAGACTTACAACGGCAGTTTTTACAACGAAGTTGCTTTGTTTATCAACCAGATAATTACTTTGATGCCGAAGGGCCAAAACAACTGTGTATTTTGCCAACTACCAATAAATATGATGCAATTGCCGTACATCAAACAAATGGTTGTAATTATGGTGTCGGCCCTGGTTATGTAGTGGAATGGCTGCAAGAACTAGAAGCTACACAGCCTTTTATTTTAACTTTAATTGCTCACGATACATTAGAAGGTCGCTTTCTTACGCCCATTCAAGATCCAGAAAAATTGGCGGCAAGTATGTATGAATTTTGTCCCGATATTATAGACCAGGGTTATCAATCGATGCAAAAATTAGTTGAGAGTCTTCGCTCTGGAGATCGTCTCTATTTTTGGTGGGATTAAAACACATTACACCAAGCGACTGAAGTCGTGTAAAGTCGCGGCTACACAGACAAAACCCGCTTACGCGGGTTCACAACTATTGATAGACGGATTCTAGATTTATTTATTATTTCTTCTATCTAAAACCTGAGTAGATTTCGCTTCCCCATATACCATTTCTCTAGCCCAATGTTCGCAGTTATAACTTAATAAGTTCCAAAGAGGATCTTGTGAATTAAGTATTTTTTCTCGTGATGCTTGAATACGCATCTCCGTTTGAAGGTCTGAAGCGTTTTGAGGATTTTCTTGTTCAGGACGTTCTTTAAATAGCCATTCTGGTGAGTAGTGGGCAAAATGAATATATCCAATTCCCACACTTACAATTTTCCCTTCTGGTTTTACTGTTTTACCAGTAAAAAAGTGTGCAACTCTGTAACCATTAGGAGTAGCTCTGACAATACCATAATGCTCATAATCCCTATCATTTTCATCTTTACAGGGATATATAACTAAATCATTAGGACGTATTAAACTACCTTGGTTATCACAAATATCAGGCTCTCTATCTAGAAGTATTATTAGCTGTGATAGTCTGGCTATTTGAGTATCTATGATTTCAAGCAAAGGGGCTGTCCATTTTGGATTATAATTATTTATATTATTTTTAATTTCTTGGTATTTACTAATTACATGATTCTGATGGTTATGTAATTGCTGAACCGCTTGGAAATGCACAGCAGTGTGAACATTATTAAAGTTAAAATTTAATTCTATATCTAGAATATCTGCAATAGTTTGGCAAGTTTTAATAATGTTCTGGTCTTTTGTATGGTTACATATTTGAGTAATTGCATTCTTGACTGTGTTATGTTCGTATAAACGATCCTGCAAGTCAGCAAACAAACGGAGAATTTTAGAAGGATTTGAACTTATTGGAATTGACATCAGATTTCGAGTTGGTCGCTTGTGTTTTATTTTCTGTTGTCTCATTGAGCTTTTTTTCTATATGACGTTCAAAGGCTTCCAAAGCTATCTTTGATGATGAAATGCCAGTTTGCGATGCAATAATTTCACTGGTATGCTTACTAGACATAGAAATTTTTCCCTATTGAAAATATTCTGAAGTTAGACGATTAATAATTCTGTCACTTTACAAAAAATAGTTTATTTTAAAACAAAAGCCAACCGTATTATTACTCACATGCTCTCCTACTGTGTACGCACAAGATAAAAATTTGTATCCCGCTTAGAGGATACTTGGAAAGTCATGAAAAATACTAAAAAACCCTCTCCAAACCTCTCCTCGAAGCGGAGAGAGGCTTTGAAAACCCCATTACCTAAGAGGGAATGGGAGGCTCAAGGGGTTAGGTTTTTCAGATTTTGATGTTAACAATAATACTTTTCAAACATCTTCTTAGAACTAAATTTTTATACTTGCTGTAACAGTTGCGTAAGTCCTGGCTATAATATTTTGCCTAGAGCGATCGCCTTTCCCAACCAATCCTAAAGTTGTTATTACATTTGCCCAAATTATCTATCTTACAAATTATCTTCAATCCACTTCCTAAAATTACGCATAGCTTGACTTCTGCCACTTGTCAAACACTGCTGAACATACTCATTAACTAATTCAATAATCGGTATATTAGGGAAGTTAGGACTAGATTGAGATTGAATATATTTACCATCTTGGAGGACAAAAATTTCTAACCCTTGTTTTGTATATCGCCAAAGTTCAGGAACTCCTAGAATTTCATAGTTATTAAATCTAGTCCGAGATGTGATATCAACTTCAATTGCTAAATCTGGTGGTGGGTCTATATTTAAGTCAATCCTATTTTTACCAATCACAGCAGCATGATTTTGAATGTAAAAAGAGGTATCTGGTTCTACTGCTTGCCGCATTCGCTCATTTTTAAGTGTTGTAGAACCAAATGGTTCAAAATCAACCTGGAGCTTGTCTAGTAAATTTCTGACTAACTCTCCAAAAATTTCTTTATCTTTTTCATGCTCAGGTAGAGGAACCATAATTTCTAACCAACCATTACTATAAGAGATACGTGCGGCACGTTTATCTCCCATTTCTTCTAAAATATTTTCTAACTGCTGCCAACTAATATCTTTCAGCAACATTTGGTGTCCCGGTTTGACGATAATCTGTTGCAGTTTTAAAAGCATATCGCCTCTGGTTTGGGTTTAGTTTTTATTATAAGGAATGAGAGTGCGATCGCACTTCAACCACATCATAATCAGGACTTACGCACAAAGATTATCTGTGGAGATTGGGTGTAAGGGTGAAAGGGTTTGGGGCTTCGCCGTGAGCGTCAACCGAACGGTGTAAGGATTTTGAATCAGTACACCCCTATAAGAATTTCTTGTCATCAATACTGAATAGGGATGGAATCAAGCCTTACTCCTGTACTCCTCATCAATATATATAAGCTGCACTTATAAAAGTGTTAAGTAAGCTTTTTGTTATACACCTTTACAAACCTTTACAAAGTCTCTAAGATAAAAACCATCACAGGTAAAAACACCTGAAACATACATAACAAAAGCAATCATAAAGACATGACAGCAACCTTACAACAGCGCAAAAGCGCCAACGTATGGGAGCAGTTCTGCAACTGGATCACCAGCACCAACAACCGCCTGTATGTAGGCTG
>NZ_JACJSE010000075.1 GCF_014698045.1 Aulosira sp. FACHB-615 | reverse complement strand
GATTGCTACTACTTCATCAACCTCACTTGCGATTGCGTCAAGAACTTGCTTTTGATACGAAGATTCAGCATCGTTAGGGTTTTCAAACTTATCAGCAGCCCAAGCCAAACACATCGTTTTTACCAAAGAATCAATCTTATTCACAGGCAGTAAACTTGGGCGGTCAACATCTTGAAATTGCAAGTATTCTTTAACTAAATCAAGCGGATAATTTAGTAAAGTCCGAATCTGTTTAACTCGCAAATCTTGTGGATGCGGTTGTTCTGATGTTAAGGGAAGCGATGTAGATGTTCCCAAGTGAGATTGAATTTCAGTAATAATTGATGCCCAATCCGAATTCGGATTCCATTCTTTGCGGATTCTGACTTTGGTAGTAGCATCGTATAATCGGCAGAACACGGTATTTTCCTCGCCGCTAGTAACAGCAATAATCAGGGGTTTGGAAAAGTCTTGTACTAGTGATGCTGATAATAAAAATGTTTTGGCGAAATTGGTTTCTATTCCAGTTCGGATGATATAAACTTCATCTGCTGCCACAACAATGTCTAGCTTAATATTGTCCTTACCCTTGAATTCTTTGGCTGTCACTCGCAGTTCTGATAGATAACCTATTAATCCACGTTGTTGAACTGGAATAGTTTTATCTTGGTCAATGATGAAGTGATACCAAAGATATGATTCACCGTTTGATTCCCCATTTTTGACGTAAAGATAAACTGGTTCAGGAGGATTACAAAATCCTAGTTTGATTTCATTCATCATATATTGCACCTACAAAATTGTTCTGCTGTTAAAGAAAATCTTTGTTAGACCAAATTCCGAAGAACTCATGTAATTGTTCAACAGTAGTAATTGCTGTCTCCCACAGATACGGAAACAATTTGCTTTTATTATTTGATTCCAATTGGGAGCAAATGATTAATCTGTCTTGTTGCGGAATCAGAACTATAATGTATCGACGGCGTTTGTTGTTCTTAATTCTGTAACCAGAGTATTGATTGCGTTGGACAAACTCGTAATCCGCGTATTCTTCGATGTAATCTCTAGCAAGAGAATACAAGTCAGTAGATGGTGTTAATAATTTAATCTCAGTAGAGAGAATAATAGGCTTATTATCTACAATTTCAACAATTTGATTGATTTCAAACTTCATATTTTTCACTCCTCGGTATTGATGTGTAATAATGAAGCGTCTCTAGCGAGATGTAACTTTAAGCCACTGGCAATCGCCCAAAGATAAGCACTCATTGAGCGATTGCTCTTTCCTAATCAATACTCTCAAAGACAATTAAAGGCTGTTGATTACCATCTAGTTCGCATTTCAAATATGACAGTGCTGTTTGAGCATCACCGATTGTTAAGTCTGGCTGATAGTCAAGTGCTTGATAATCTGGGTGTTTTTCTATTTGAGATATCAGATATTTTGCAGATTCAACTAATAGCAATAAATCTGGTGAATCCATTTGAGTCACTTCCCTGTTTAGTTAAAACTTCTCGACAACTGCCAACAAAAAGCCGTGTCCAGTATTCTTGATTTGCACTAATTTCTTGTCCAACAAATACTGAATGATGGTTTGCGAAAACTGAATCCGGTGCAGAGGAAGTGAACCACCACTTTTTCGCAGCGATCGCAATAATCTGGCAGCAGTTCGTTCTACGTAATAATCGACAACTTTAGCCATCAGTTGAACCTCCTGTGATAGCTACTAGTTGCTGTTGAAGTGCTTTAATTTGCTGTTGATGTTCGTCAATTTCTGCTTGTAATTTTTGCTGTACCTCTGCAATAGATAGTGTTTGGAGTTGGTCGTCAAAGTAATACCTAATCTCATCGCAACCGTCATCAGGCATAACAGCGTAACGCCAACCGTGACCGTACTCGTGGGCTAATGGGGTGTTGGGGAGGTAGTACTCCATGCCAAGGATGATGCCCTGTTGTGTGCGATCGCCAAAGGTAAAGCGGGGATAGTCCCAGTTTTGAGGAATATTGATTGTGGGTTGCATAATTGTGTTGGTGAATGAAGTGATTGGTGAGGAAGTGGGACAGAATTACTGAGGTCTGTCCCGAATGTAGATAGTGATATTTGAAACTAGTACCCTACGCTGCAACTAATTCTGATACAGGCTCATACTCCCGTAGCCGTTGCCAGTCTTGGGCAGTTAACATTTCAAACGGTTGGTCTAGCAATTTTTCGCAGTCGCTTAACACCAACAGCGATCGCACTGCATCAAATACTGAGTCAGAATACTGCTGATGAGCGGAACAACCTCGAATTACCCACCAATTCCCGTTGGTATACCCGACTTCGCCCAGTTTTACGTCGCCTTTGTAAATACCGTCATCCAGTGGTTCAAAGCCGTACTTTTGGCACTCGTTGAAAATATGCGCCATGATTTGGTTTTCGGTAGTGCAAGGTGTTTGGCTTTGGGTAGGTAATGGTTCATCAAGCATTTCGTCTTGGTGATGCCATTGAATGAAGCGGTGGCATTTTGCCCAGGTGTTGGCACGGAATTGCTCTACTCCAGCCACCGTGACTACCCAAGGCTGCGTTACAAAGTCAGCGCAATCGTAGGTGATGCTGGCAATCAGTTCTGTGCCACAGTAAATCTCGTGTTCGTAAAAAGAAATTTCTCTTACTGTTAATTCTTCGGGTGCAACAGCCTGAGCTTGATCTGCGATGTATTGCTCGAATTTGCCTTGGGCTATGTCCTGTTCGTCAATTTTCTGGAGTTTGCTTTCTTGGTATCGAGCGATCGCGCTTCTCCATTCTCCCTTGCATCGTCTGTCAATTACTTCGACTGTGCAGCCGATTTCGCTGTAGATGCGCTTTAGCTGGGGGAGGGATTTGCAGCGTAGCTGTTGTTGGGTATAAGTTGGATATGTCATTATATTGGTTACTCCATCTGTATGGTGGGTGTTTTGCAAAAGGCGACTGCGTAAGTTTTCCAGGCTCTAAGCAGTCGCTTTTTGTTTGAATTTAGCTTGTTGTGTACTACTTAGCGTAGCACTATAGTTAGTAGTCAACAATAGGCTTTAGCTGGCTTTTGTATTACCATTAGTAATGCTATTCTTAGTAAACATTTATATTATTTATGGGTATACACACCAAAGATAACCAACTGAAAGTAGTGCTACTGTAAGGAGTAAGAATTAGGAAATGCCTGTGCTTGTAAAACTGAAAAAGACGAGAGAAGCTAAAGGCTTATCTCAAAATGAACTAGCTAGGAAAACTGGTTACAGCCTTCAAAATATTCAGAAAATTGAACAAGGTAGAGCAGCATCAATTACATTTGATGCTTTGGGCAGATTTTGTGAAGTCTTAGAATGTCAGCCTGGAGATATTTTGGAATGGCAGCCAGATAATGTTGATGACAAAACTCGCAACTCATCCGATGAAATAGTGCTATCTACTGCTTCAGAGCAAGTAACTAGAAAAAGTGATGTGCCAAAATCTACTAAATCTCAAGCTCACATGGTTGTCATTGATAATAGAGGTGCAGCCTAACAGAGATTAGATTGCACAATAGCAAACTAAACATATAGCAGTAAAGGTAAAGCAAAACCCAATGGGAGCAACTTTATAGATGATTATTAGCCTAAAGTTGCTATTAAAAAGCAAAAGAGAATGACTGAAAGCGAATCTAACCAGGACAAAATACCCCCTAAACAGACACAGCCAACTGAGCAAGTTACTAATTATGATTGGCGTGATCCGTCAAAACCTCGAAATCCTGAAGATGATGGAATTGTGGATGGCTGGCGGCGACGCGCAGATGGCACTTTTGAGAAAGTTGAAGAGAAAGAGGCAGAGCAATGACATCTTTTATATGCGACCAAATCATAGATTTTGAAGCCACTCACGCTTATGAAGCCCAAGATATTGAAAGGCTTATAGAGCAAGTACAAACATCTTTGGCAGAGATGGAGGGGCGTAAAGTAGTAGTTTTACTAAGAAATGCTCATTATCTGACGACCAGAGCGTTTGTTATTCTTTATAACTATATTCGAGAACCATTCTCGACCAATGCCGTGTTTGTGCTGGTTTCTGGTGATAAATCGAGAATATTTCCCCCTTTACTGAATTTAATAGAGCATCGACAACAAGCGGCTTAAATGTGGGGGTTGAGGTGGATTCATGGACAAATCATCCCGTAAGCGCAACAAAACCACCTCTGCCACATTCAGTAATCCAGAATCACCCAACTCAGACATCGCCCCTTCAGAAGACCCAGCTTCTGCAATCATTGACGTTTCTGCGGTTGAAGTTCCTGAATTAACCGAGCAGGAGCAGAGCGATCGCTTGCACCTTGAGCGAAAAGTGGAGAGGGCGTTTTTTGAAGCGGGTAAAGCACTGGCAGAATTGCGCGATCGCAGATTGTACAGATCCACTCACCGCACATTTGAGGAATACTGTAAGGACAGGTTTAGCTATACTTACCGCCATGTGAACTATTTAATAGCTGGTTCAGTGATAGTTGACAATATAAAAATGGGAACTAATAGTTCCCAAAATGAACAAGTAGAAGAAATGGGAACTAATAGTTCCCAAATTTTGCCCACATCAGAAGTACAAGTGCGCCCTCTCGCAAAGCTTGAACCCCAACAGCAGTATGAAGTTTGGCAAATGGCAGTGGAAGAAGCCAAGGGCAAAGTGCCAACTGGCCGCATCGTCAAGGACGTTGTGCAACGAATTATGGAGCGTACCAAAGTACCCAACACCTACCAAATCGGTGAAGTCTGCCAAATCCTTGCAAAGGATAACCCCGAACTCAGGGGTAAAAGCGGTTGTTGGTGCATAGTGGTTGCCGTCCATGACTTCAGTTGCACTGTTAGGCTTTGGGATGGTGAACTTACTGTAGGGGTGCAGCATCTCAAGTCATTCGATTACCTGCCCCAGGAATGCCAGCAGATGCAGCAGGTGTGCGATCGCATCACTCGGTTGCGCTCGTGTGAGAATCTGGAGGAAGTTGCAAAAGCAGTGCTGAGGTACTTGGGGGAGTTGAAGCGACCGTATTTGACGGATGTTGGGGAGGGGCTTTTGGGTTTTTTGGAGTTGGCGAGTGGGGGCTGAAGCAAAATTCAAGCTTCCGAAAATTTGCGGAGGCTCGTTACTGCAAGTGAAATCCTCGCAAGGGGACTGCTGTGACAGATTCAATGATAAAAGTCGGACACTCTCGATTGCAAAATTTTTGTGGAGATCGCTTCCATCTTTGCATTTAGCCCAACACGATGTTATTCTAAACTGTCAAGCAGACTTAAGAGAGAAGTCTGGGCAATAAAGAAACAATTAACGTGCGAGTCAAAGAAGGTACACGTCTTTGGTGGCGACAAGAAGCAGCGAAAAATAATTTTATCTACGGCAATGATGGTGCAACTGGCGAATTTTTAGACGCGATTGCCTCTGGTGAGTACGTCATCATTTCAAAAACTGCTTGGGAACAATTATTCACTAAAACCGCTTGACGCTTTCTTAATTCTACTAAAATTTGAATATGGTCAAGATTCACGCACCGATTTACCTACAAATTTACGAACGCGAGGGAACGCAGTGGTTTTTTCACGGTGGCCAAGTTTTTTACAATCCTCGCGGCGTATCCACTGATTTAGATTCAATCCTTCAGAGACATGAACTAACCAAACTCAACGTCCTGGTAGCTTTATTTCGGATTAATGGGGGTAAGCCAGGGCTTTATTTAGCCAATGTTAAAGACAAACAATATTACTACTGTGGGACGGAGTGGGAATCTATTAAAGCCAAGTTGCGAGAACTGGGGATTGGTCGGGATGACCCGATGAGTTAGTCAGTTGCACATTTAAAATAACCTCATCGACCAAATCAATGAGGTTGTAACTTGCTCTTATTGTTTAATACAATACCTTCGCCAAAATAAGAGGATGAAGAGAGAGGGCTGATGTAGTAGAGTTATTGTCTTCCCAAACGACAACTCAAAAGCCACAACAAGCCCATGCCCGATATCTTATCA
>NZ_JACJSE010000074.1 GCF_014698045.1 Aulosira sp. FACHB-615 | reverse complement strand
TGATAAGATATCGGGCATGGGCTTGTTGTGGCTTTTGAGTTGTCGTTTGGGAAGACAATAACTCTACTACATCAGCCCTCTCTCTTCATCCTCTTATTTTGGCGAAGGTATTGATTGAGGAAGGATATAATAACGAACAGTCGTATCAAGCAGCACTTGAAAGATTTCATTCAGTAGGTCTTTGGCCTTGGCAACCAGAGAATATAAGCGGTTTGTTACAAACTATTATCAGTTAATTATTTGAATTTTAGAGTAGCGATACGCTCGTATTCATGCTGCACTACTGAAACAGGCAATCGATTCAATCGGCTCTCTAATACTAAAGGAATTCCTTTCGGAAAATGAGTAATTTGAGATAACCACCAAGTATTATCCATAATCCGCGAATGTATATCTTGTCGTCCATCATTGTCGGAAATATGAATTTCTAAAAGTCTGTCTAATGGTACTCCCAACCATTGATTGAGAATTATTTCGTTTTTCTGATGCCAAATGTTGAGATGTGCCAAGTCTATAACTATTTTGATTTGTGGAGTATCTTGGCAAAATTGGGCAAGCTCAGTAGCATTGTCCAAAAGATTTTCTACAGAACTAATCGGGGGTGCAGGATACATTGTCTCTACACCCAGAGCAATATCTCGCTTCAGACAAAGTTGATGAAGATATTGAATGTTTTCTACAAACATTGTGTATGCTTTGGCGCGTTCAGTGGTTTTAGAAAAGTTTCCTCCATGTACTGAATAAGCACTAACACCTATACTTGCTAGATAATCTGTCAGTTGCTCAAAATATTTCCAATCTTGAGGTTGAGCCAGGTTGAAAGGATAGTGACGTGCGCTCCAAACAAAAGCATGGTGCGCTCGATAAACCATTCCTAATTTTTTAAAGTCTTCTATTGCTTGTGTGGCATCAGCATCAGGACGAGGGCCAATTGCTAGTTCAGTATGTCGGACTCCTGCATTCCAAAATACTGTTAAGGCTTCACGGGTTGAAACTCCACCATAGGCTGACAAGCTCAAATACAATTGCATCAGTTTTCCCCTGTGGATGAATAATTAAAAATTGCTCTTTTGGGTTTAAGTGCGAATATTTTGAGGGAGTAACCTACTAATGTGCTAATTTCAGTCGCTAATTGCTGTTTTTGTTCCTCCGCATATTCCAGATTTTTTAACAGCCCTCCTACATACCCTGAAATATAATAGTCAATCTGTTCTTTAGTAGAAGTTTCACTACATTCATTCACGTTATATATACGTTTTAGAGGAATTTTTATCAAATCCTCAACTGCGCCTAATTTTAAAGACAAACTATAGCTATACCCAATAAAGTTACGTTCGTCATCGTAACCATCAAGGTCTTCATACGTTTGGTAGTTGCTCAAACCTATCGGTAGTTCAATCGTTGCCAATAACCAAGTAGTTGGATCTTCTGCAATACTAACTTTAGGTTTCGGATTGTACCAATAATTACTTCGAGTCTGTTTTAACTCTTGCACAAATGTTCTTAATTCTGGGATTGGTAACAAGCAACGAGCATCACTAGCCAAAGCATCAGTAATTCGTTTGAGTTCTATTGCTTGTGCTTCTACTAGGCTCTGTTCTGCCTCACGAAGTTCTTGCATTCGTGTCATAACCAACTCTTGCAACGAAGCAATTTGCGGATCGAATTGGTTGGAATGATTTTGTACTAATCCTTCATACAAAGAAAGTAGAGAATTAGAATCTGCCATAGCTTTCCTCAATTTTAGAAGTGCAAAATATTAATAACTATTGCAGTTTGAAGCTGTTGAACCCTGTTTTGTAGTTCTTTTGTACTAATATACCATTAACTCTTTCAATCGATGCTTCAACTCAAAATTATTTTTTACTTTGCACTCTCAGATACCAGCACGCATCGTTTCGGGAGCTAAATTTAGTTGTTTGTCAGCGAAAAGTATTGTATAAATTGTTATTGGTAGTCATCAAGTAGGATAATTGCAGTTGATTTTAATCATTCGTGAACTTGCTACCCCGCAACAAATAGAAGAAATGCTGAAAACGTGGGATGTATTCATTAAAATAGCTGTAGACATCGAACGCAAAATTCTTGCAGGCGGTGGAGTTCGTCACTATGAATGTGAACAAGAATTGCTCAAAGATGGCAGCAGACAACGTGATATTTGGGGGGCTGATTGGTCGCCTTATACTCAAGAATTGACATTTGAGTCAATTATTAACATCCGCCCCAGTCAAAATAACCGTAGTATGATCATACAGTCCCCACAGATTCGAGAACAAGTCAGCCAAATTAGCCAGCAGTTGCTAGGAGGATTGTAATGCCTAACTGGAGAATTATTGAAGCTAGTTTTTTACATCTAACTCAGCCACAGCAATTAGGGGAATTAGCCGCCTGTTTAGCAAGGCTCAAATCTTGGGTACAAAATAGTGCAAAGCGCGAAATAGTTCCAGTATTGTTAGAAGAGAGCTTATTGTATTTGTCTCTAATACAGCAAAACAGTGAAATTAATCACGTTGAATTAAATCAACTTCAAGACACTTTACAGAATTGGAAGCTCAATTGGGTCAGCATTTGCGATGAATCAACCCAAACTGCAAATATCACAGATGTTGCATCTACTTGGTCAGAGCGTGTATTACTCATGTCTGGTTTGCTCACGTCTCAATCCATGAGTGCATAATCAACAGCAGTGCGTAGGTGTAGCCAGTCGCAGACATCGCTCCTTGATGTTATAACCGCAATCTCCTGTATGGTTTTTCAAATGAAATGCTTGATGATGGCTTCGGTCATATCTAGTCAATGCGCTTGGAAAACCAGCAACTCAATCTATTTCCAGAAGTAAAACCAACAGGTTTTTAAGAAGAATTTGGACAAGTTACAAGCTGGAATACTTATAACTTCGTAAAGGCATAAATGGCGCGATCGCTCTTTTGGAAAAAGAAAATGGACACTAATAACAGAAATGGAAGAATAAAATGGACACAGATCCGCTTTGATACTACTTTTGGGCGACTTTTCCTTTGAACCGCATTCTTCACAAACATTGCTCCCGTGCTGCGTAGCTTGCCGCCGTAGGCATCACTATTAACAAAACTTTCATTTTGCATACAGATATAGGGTTTGAGCAATTTAGTTTTACTTTATGCTATTTTTTAACCGTTTTCAGAAGGTAAAGTTGGACATCCTGTCCAAAATCTTCTTCAAGTCACAAAATCTTTTTAGCCAGATTAAACTAGGGATATAAGAATTGGTACTTTACAACAGATGGCAGTTAATAACCCATTGATTCTGACGCTGTTTGTTCTGGTAATCACCCTGCTGGCTCTTGCCTATGGTTTTAGTGTGAAAGCTCAACGTTTACCTTTTACAGCAGAAATTGGATTTAACGAAAAGCAATGGCAATTTCTACGATGGTGGGTCAAATTAGCTTTGGTTCTAGGAGTTTTATTACCGATGGGCTTGTTAGCTGTTGATTGGAAACAACCATCCTCATGGATATTTTGGGTAAATTACCTGTCAATAGTCGTAGTACAACTTATAAGTGAACGCGTCTTTAGTAGATGGTTAGTACCCAGCGTTGTTGTACCCATTGGTTTTTTCTACACAGCTTTTCGGTTGTGGCAACTGCTAGATGGACTCACCCAATTAACATTTTCCTATTTAACATTGGCGAGTTTTAGTATTGTTGTGTTGTTTTGGGTTGCTAACTTAGTTATGTTAATGGTGATGGCCATTCCAACAATCTTTGTGAATTCGGAGTCAATTTCACAATCTTGAATTTTTGGACAACATCTTGTCTTTCTAGCCTCCCCAGCCTCGAACTCATACATTACAGAGAAGCCATCCTGCAAGATAAACCTGCCAATTGCCTTCGATATGCGATCGCGGCTGACTTAACACAACCTTGGTCACATCTGCTTTTACAACAGGGCTTTGACATTAACATAACACACCTACACTTTGGTTAATGGAAGGGCTGTTAATGTACCTAAACGAGTCCCAAGTTGATGAGTTACTCCTCACAATTAGCCAGTTGAGTACAGATGGTAGTTACTTGGGGGCTGATTTGGTCAGTGTCAAGTCGTGGCAGGTTGGGGCTAAACATCAAAATGGCTTGATTAGCAAGCACTGGCGTTTCGGTACAGATGAACCAGAACAGTTGTTTGCATCTCACGGCTGGAATGCTTCAGTTATTCAGCCAGGAGAAATCAGAGCCAATTATGGTCGATATGCTGTTCAATTGGCTCCACGCGAAATCAAAGGTGTGCGGCGGTCTTTTTTGGTTACAGCGAAGAAGGAATCGATAACTTTGTAGGCTTATCCTTATTCAAGGACTTTATCGCGTGATTGGGCTGATGAATAAAATCAACTACAATTATTTAGACTAGTAATAGCAAGTTCTCTTTGGGCAGTTAAATAAATTCCAATTCATCTGGGAATACAAATTCGCATTCAATAGGTGACAGCCAAATATGACAAATTGTATTGTCGTATAATTCAGCTTCGAGTACAATCCCTGGTTCTAGATATTTCTTTCCAACAAAATCAGAGTTTCTAAAGTAAAAATCTCCGCCTACTAATAGTTTAGCTGGCTTTAATCTTCCCTGGCGTTTAGCTTGATAATATGCTTGAGTAAGTTCTTCATCTGTAGGATGATGACGCACATAACTCATCAACGACTCCCATTTTTCAGGGCTTAGTCTCTCTTTTAAATAATCAGATAAATTTGTACTTTTCTGTTTTTCCTGTTCGGCTTCTAACTTTAGCTTTTCGATATATAACCGCAAAGCTTCTCTAGCATCAATTTTATGAGTTTTAGCAATTGTCAAGACGTGAGCCGCAATCTCTAAGTCTTTAGCTGGGTCGATTTCCATCAGAAGTATTGTTATTCTTATAGACTAAATCACTTGCTAACCATATACTTACTATGAATTGGTTTGAGCTAACATCAAATATTAACTATAGATGTGTTAACCATATTTCTCTTATTCTATCAAGTTACTTCTAAGACGATAAATATAACCTTGCTTTTTGAGAGCTACACAAAACGGCTGAACATATTTTTTAATTATTTCATCAGGAGTAACTGTATTCATTGCATCTTTCATGATTTCATCAGCTTTTTGTTTAAGAATAGGAAATTCTTCTTCAGGATAAGAATATAACCCGTTTTCTAGAGATGGTTCACTGCCATTATTTAGTATTTTGTAGGCATTCCAGAGTATAGCTTCTTTGGATAAAATAAAAAATTCAGCCGTTTCTAAATTGTCAGTTTCCTCAACAGCACTACTCAGTTTTTGCACAAACTCTTGAGCCATTGGATCACTGCTATTGCTGAATGAAGATTCAATTTTTTTAAAATGCCTCATTACTTTTTTTGAAGCATATAATTTTCCTAATCTTCTATCTAGTAAAAAATCTTTACCGTATATAAAGTCTCCATCCGTCTGTATTGCTAAAACCAAATTTTTAGAATACTTGTCCAAAGGCGCATAGGGTTTGAGTTTTTTATTAGCTGGTGATTTGCCGAAACCTTTAGCCATCGAAATCTTCTCAAATTTATCACAACAGTATTTTAACTTTAATTTAGTCTATCTTAACTTGTAAGAATATATACTACTACACTAAAAGAAAGGCTACGAGAAATTTTAGGAAAAGTAGGCGAGGAGTAAAAATGACAACCGCAATTCTCAAAGATGACATCTTTCTTATCACCAAAGTTATGACTAGTCGAGATGGGGATGGGGTCTATGGCTACCTTGAGCGTGATACAGGTAAACTTTTAATTGGTGGCGAGGATTACCGTTTAGATATTCTGCCTAATGATGAAAATGTAGATGAAGAAGCAGAAGTTGAATTTGATTTACGTTACCTACCAATTCCACAAAACGGTTCAGCAGATTCTTACCAAGATATGGTGGCTTTTATTGAAACAGTTGAAGATGAAAAGCTACGCGATCTGCTAGGAGTCGCTATTCAAGGAAGGGGAGCTTTTGGACGCTTCAAGGATGTGTTACGCCGCGCAGAATATGAGTCTGAACGAAATCGTTGGTTTTCATTCAGTGAGCAATGCGAGTATGACCGTGCAGTTAAATGGTTAGCTGCTGAAGGTTTTAGTGTGACAGCTTAGAGCAGTACTTATGTTTTTAAAGTTGTTATTCCCTGCTTATTAACAATACCGTAGCCAATTTACGAGGGTTCAACACCTGTAGAAACGGGATGAATACGTCCTAAAGAAGTAAGCTTGGCAAAAATCTGACTTAATAAAATAGGCTCAGGCATTTCA
>NZ_JACJSE010000073.1 GCF_014698045.1 Aulosira sp. FACHB-615 | reverse complement strand
TTTACAATGACTTTACCATCAAACCCTCATTGCTCAACCTCTATATCATCAGCGATCGCTGCCTTTATCTCTGCTTTAGTAATTATGTACTATATTTAGATGCGTTCCCCCTGTGATTCAGGATGAATATTAGTATAACTCTCAATTAAATTTGAGATTTCATCCGAAATCTGGTTAAAATCATTTAGCTTTTGGTTAAAAGCTACTTTGAAATCTACTCCTCTTTGAAGTGCCTGTGAGTTATTATGTTCAATGTTTAGCCAAACATCATCAGAAAATCCTAATAAACTCTCTTGAATGCACTCAATATCTGTGAGAATTTGTTGTATTCTATTCTCCATTAACTTTCTCCATTAATTAATAAACTTGACAATCTTAATTAGAGTGAAATAATAGTCAAAATTAAATTTTGCTCTACACATCAATGTTTTTAGCTCATTTATGGATAAATATGTTTAACTCCTTTACCACCGTTAGGTGTTTTACAAGACCAGCGTAAATCACAGCTTTTACAATCTTGTTCGCTGATCTGTCCAGGAACAGCAGCTTCCCATTGATTAGTACAACGTGATTCTTCAATTTGATTTACTGTTTTAGTAAACTCATTTATAGCTACTTCAATTTCATCAGGCTCAATACTGACTTCAATTAAAGCATTCGCTGGACGCTGAGTTGGGCAAGTCTCACCATCAAGTTCGTTAAGAAAATACAAAACTGCTTTCTTTGGTAAAACTCCATATTTACGTTGATAGAGATAAGCATAAACCCGCATTTGAAACTCATAAGTTTCTAAATCTTTTGGATTTAAACCAACACGACTACTACCTTTGTAATCCCACATTTCACAGTTTGCTGGGTCTACATTGTCATCAACTGAGTCTATTAGTAAATCCACAACTCCATGAAGAATATGACCTACCTGATCTGCTTGTAACCTATGTTCTGTATCTCTAACTCTTGGGTAGAGTGTACTACCTTCCAAAGCATTAAAATACTGTAAAATTTTTACAGCTTGAACTCTAGTCCTTGACCTAATAGCTAAAATTCCTTTACTATTCAGTCCATTTTCAACCTGAAGGAAGTATTTAATAATATTACTTGGTGGTAATGGAACTGTTTTTTTATCCTTCTGTGCTTCTTGAACTTCATTAAAGTATTCGCGTATTTCTTCGGAGATACGCCCAACGCTGCGATGCAAGCTTTGTCAAAATTGACCATGCAAGACACATTCCCACCTCGGAATCGATATAGTGCTTGATCGTCATCTCCTACTACAGTAATACTATGTGAAGTTTGATTAGCAAGAGCTAAGTAAATTCTTTCTTGAATCGGGTTGGTATCTTGATATTCGTCAACAAGGATATGCAGCAGAGGAGGTTGGTTTTCTCCATCTCCTTCTAAAAATCTTTTTCCAGCAGCAGAGGTTAAAAACCTAAGAAAACAACCTTGAAGATGAGCAAAATCACATCTGTACTTGTTTTGTAACTCTTGAGTATACTGTTGATAAAAATCTGCTAGTGTTGCCCAATTATCTCCAGCTAGAAGCATTTTATCTACATCAACATGATCTTCGACAATGTGATTGAAAAGAGTTACTGCTGCCTTGGCACGTTTCCACTTGCTAGGATAATAATCTTTATTCCGCCAATCAGGAACAGTATGAGCAAATTGTGTCCAGAAATTTAAATCTTGGTAATTTGCTATTGAAGCATAACGGTAAACAAATAAATCTTGCTCAACCTGATCTAGCAAACGTACATTTTGGTATTCTTCATAACGGTATTCTTGAAGAATATCATTGCACAAACTATGTAATGTTCCTATCCTTATGTCAGCTAAATCTACTGATTGAAGGCTAGAATCTGCTTTCTGAAGTGCCACCAAATAACTTGCAAGGCGATCTTCAAGATTACGTGCTGCTTTTTGAGTAAAAGTTGTTAGTAAGATAGAGCGCGGTTTAACGTTATCTACACAGAGTAACTTTAAAGTGCGTGTAACCAACACTTCGCTTTTTCCAGAACCTGGGCCTGCTAACAGCCATAAAGAACCTCCACTATACTCAACTGCTTCCTTTTGCTTGTCATCTAGCTCATAACCACGAGCGTTAGGTTGAGCAAGACAGGTATGAAAAGTCGTTAAATCTATCATTGTTACTTCACTTCTACTGTTGCACTGGCATCATTACCAAATACATCAACCAGTCGCACTGCGATCGCTCACACAAAAATGAGCTAAAAACTAATTAGGCAAATACTTAGTCAACAAATTCTGCCCTTGAGTCCCCATATCTTTTAACATCCCCTCAATCTTCTCCATTGCTAGTGGTGAGGGTTTATAATGTCCATTTTCCCAACGATTTATGGTGCTATATTTGACACGTAATTTATCGGCGAGTTGTTCTTGTGTTAATCCAGCCAAAAGCCGCAGTTCACGGATAAACTGCCCTACCTCTGGCTGGTTAATAGCCAAGGAGTTTTGAGTAGTCATTTAGCTTTAAAATTTATCCTACTAACTTAAGTAGCAGGTGCTATACGATTGGCTACATAATAACCATACAACAACCTGATAAGCTCAGTATTTACGCGCAAAATCTATTTATTTTTTCTAAATAAATTTATCTATATAAGCGATAATAGGATTGCTCCAATTGTTTTTGTATATGTGCAAAGATTTGGTGAGCAAAAGTAGGCGGTACAGAATATCCGATGATTGACCCAGCCGTTGCTGTCTCCTTGGGGAATTCGTACCACCTGGGAAACCCCTGCAAAATGGCAGCAGCTTCAATTGATAAAGACTTGACCCTACCATCAGGCAACCAAATATCAGCGAATTTATTGCGGTTGCACCCTTTGTGATCCGTGAAATGTGATCGCACAATAGTATTCGCTGGCTCCTTAAGGGGCTTGTACTTCAGTCCATTCCTCCCACCAACCCTTTCAATCAGCAGTGGTACGGGGTCATTCGCCGTCAAAAATCTTTCTACAGCTTGCTGTTGTTTGGGCAGTAGATGAGAATCGGGCATCGTGGGAATGAGGTGAGCGATACCTTCGGCACACTTCGTGAACGCCCCATACCAACTGACAGAGCCAGATGTTGGTGGTAACGAGAGAGCCAAATCCCGGCAAGCAACCAGAACTAAACGCCGTCGTGCCTGGGGTAGTCCGAAGTCTGCCATGTTTACCACGCTGTAATTCACTCGATAACCAAGGGACTCTAAAGTATTCAGAATGATATTAAAGCTCTGACTGCTCAAATAGCGTGGAACATTTTCTAAAGAAAAAAGCCGTGGCCGCAACTGCCGAATAGCAACAGCTACTGCTTGCGCTGCGGTCAGGTCATCATCCGTTTCTATTGCAATCCCAGCCTTTGCGGTGTGGGCTTGAGAAAAGTTGGCACACACCGGGGAGGCGTGGAGGTAGTCGGGGTTGGCTGGAAACCCAATAAATCCTAACCGTGCTACCTCCTGTACTGTTTGCTGGATTACTTTGCAACCATACTCGTGGAAGTTGCGGTGATGGGTTTGGGCGATCGCCTGACTTAGTTGCGGTTTGGTTGGGTCGTGTTCTACTGCAATGACCGGACGAATGCCAGCTTGCACCATCCCGGCTTCTACACCGCCGCCCCCAGCAAATAGCACAACAGCGATCGGTGCGTTAGCTGGAAGGACAGGTTTAGAAGGGGACTGTTTTTTTGCTTTAGCTCGTTTGATGAAGGCGATTATCTCATTTTTACTGGCCCCTGCCTTTTGCATTTCTCGAATGAGAGTAACTGCACCACAAGGGATGGAGCCGATAGAGCGACCTTTCCAAATACCATTAACTTTCTCTTCCCAGTTGTAGCCGTAGCGCCAATGCTTGAGGTTATTTGGGTCACGTTCACCAATCACTGATGGGTAATGCGCCGTTGAACCATCTTGTAGCTTTTTAGTTTCTGTGTACTGCTAAAGACATCCTTGACTACGAAGATGTGAGCTTTTAAGGTCGTCCTCTAAGAATTTTTCGGGTGTCGCAACAGACATAGAGAGCATCCCCGTATGAGTGGACATGAGGCAAAAAGAGTTTAAGAGATCGCTTCAGAAACCAGTTCATCCGGCACATCAAAAAGACCCAACTGCCCAATGTAGGGAATTGGAGTAATGGAGCGTGGATTCGCCAGCTTCCAATGGTACTGCTCAGGCATACCCCAACCAGAAGCAGTTGGTGAGAACAAACAACCGACCACTGTAACCACACCAATGATTTGACCCCGGCGCAGCATTTTTAGCTCTGGTACGGACATACCCAGTCTTTGACAAAATTCATGAGCAGAGTGGTACTCTTTCTTGGTACATTTTGAGGCAGCGTGAATGAGAATATCGCCTCGGTAATGAATGGGCCAGACTCGGTTTTCGATATCTTTTTGGGCGTAAATGATTGCCCAAGCCCAGGGTTGTCTGACTGACAATGCTTTCATGGGTTCTAAAACTCCAATAGCTGAATGTATGCGTCCAACGCTGCAATAGCCGGGTGAAACTGCGGTTGAGATTTCAAACCATTGCAGATAACCGCAGTAGTCCCAAGCTCAGTAAAAGTAAAGCCAATGCTGGATTGTCGAGCAGCGCAGTGATTGATGATGGTTAACAGAATGAAGTTAAGTTGTTCTAAAGCTTGTCCTTCATGGGTGGACAAACGCCACTCAATATTTTCAGAACTGACGACACGCGAAGCATTGGTTGAATTGCGTTTTTCGACTGTGGGCAGAATTTTGACCTTGAACTTGTAATCGCGCTCAGTAGTTGAACATTCTTCGGGCGCAAGGGAAGCCCACTGGTTGAGGAGTTCTTGGTAGATGGTACTCATATTTATTAAAACCCGCGACCACGAGACAAATTCTTGAAAGAGATAAACTGATGATCGAACAAAAGCTTGACCGTGCCAGTAGGGCCATTACGTTGCTTGCGAACGATTAACTCAGCAATGCCCCGATCTGGGGTATCGGGGTTGTACATTTCTTCGCGGTAGAGCATGATCACAACATCGCTGTCTTGCTCTACCGCACCACTGGAGCGCAAATCGCTGAGTATGGGGCGTTTGTCATTGCGGTGTTCAACTTCACGGCTTAACTGGGATAAAGCCAGAACTGGTACATCCAAATCCTTGGCGAGTTTCTTCAATCCCCGGCTGATTTCGGCAACACGCTCAGTCATATTTGTCCTGAAGTCAGCAGCTTCAGCCATCAGTTGTAAGTAGTCAACAATCACAAGTTCAACACCACCATAATGGGATGAAATTCGGCGGACTTGGCTACGGATTTCATTGAGAGAAGGGCAAGATTCGTCGTTGATGAAAATCTGTTGTTCACTCAGTTGAGCGATCGCCCCACTCAAGGGTTGCCACTGACCGTCAGAAATAGCTCCTCTTTCGAGAAAATTGTTTTCAATGCCAGATTCGCTGCTCAAAAATCGCTGTGTGTACTCTTCAATGGACATTTCTAAGCTGAAAACGCAAATAGGCAACTTTCCAGTTTTGGCAACATTGAGAGCGAGATTACCAGCCAAAGCAGATTTACCAACAGAAGGACGAGCAGCCAGCACATACAGCCGCCCTTTACGAAAACCACCGCCGAGTATTGCCTCTTCAGCTTCAATGCTTTGTGGGGGTAAGCGGTCTTGTTGTGATGTGAAGTTTAGTTTGTCTTGTGTCATAAATATCTCCTTTGGAACATAAATTGCAAATGATTTTTACGCTGCATTTGGATGTAAGTACGCATACATTGAGGGATGCGTAAGTTTTAACCATTCCAGCCATTTTTCTGTCGCACCTGGGTGTTGCTGGTCATAGCGGGTACTGAAAGAAGCGATCGCATTCTCAAGGCCAACTTCATCCATGCGGTCTAGAAGTTCACTGAATGTTGCTTTATGCCAATCAAGAGAACGATTCGAGTAGTAGCCAATAGGCTGGTCGTTTGATTGAGATTCTTCAAACGTTGGTGTAGATGATTCGGTAACTTTTGACCAATAGACCAGCAGTTCTTCTAAACCAGCTTTACTCACCTCCCAATTGCTGATGGATTTGATGACAGTGGGGATTTTTTGCTGCCAATCAACCTTGTCCCACCCGGCTCGTTCCTTGGCGATTAACTCCACTAAACGGCGATCGCAGGTTTGGTAAATTTTGTCTCTGGTATTTGTGCGCCAGGGGAAACGCCAACAGCGCAGTTTGATTTCGTTTTTGTAAACTGCGGGTAATGGCTCAGATGCCATGATGCTGGGGTCAAGCAGAATGTGATTGAGCAAATCCTCGATGGACTGAAATTTTGGTTTGCTGGGTTTATTGTTCGGTTGTTCGCCTTTCTCGAATGACCCCGCCGCAGTAGTTGGTCGAAATGAGGGATTGTCTGTGTGATGCGAAGTCTCGGATTGATTTGACAACGAAGCGAGAGATTCAGGAATTGGTTCTTTTTCCTGGTTTGGTTGTAAGTAAGAGTCAGTTTCTTCACACACACAT
>NZ_JACJSE010000072.1 GCF_014698045.1 Aulosira sp. FACHB-615 | reverse complement strand
GTTGGTAGGTTTAGGTTTAGTGGTTTTCTTGGTTGTGGTAGATTTGGGCTTGGTGGTTTTGGACTTGGGCTTAGTCTGTTGCACAACGGAAGCTGCTGGCGGCAACAGCTTGAGTGTGGGGAATGGAAATACAACAGCTTGGGGTAGTATTGGGTTTGGTTGAATGTCTGTAGGTAGTTCCCAAGGTTCGGGCAGTTCGCGCAACTGCGTTTCTTGCCAAGGGTCATCTGTTAGCACGAACTCTGGTGTAGCGATTTGTTGTGCTGGTACTGGTGTGGTTGGTGTTGGTTCTGGGGTGGCTGGTGCTGTTGTTGTTGTAGCGAGTAGTTCTGGCACCAGGGATGGGTCAAGGTGTTGGATGTGGGCGGCGGCGTAAGCTTTGGTGCAGGAAGCGAACGCAGTGTTCACAAAGTCTACGACCATGAAGCTGAAGAAGCCTACAACAACAATTTCCAACAAGTAATTGAGAGATAGTTGAATAGTTTCCATTGTTTTGTCTCCTAAATGTCGAGAGTTATTTCAATGGCGAATAGCGAAGCGAAAAGACCTCCTGTTTTCACGGGAGGTCTAGAACAATTAAATGTCAGAACGGAATTTCGATTTCATCAAGTTCTTCGTCTTGAAACAAGCAGAACAGTTCTATCTTCAATGGGTTGATTAGTCTTTGCAGAAATTGATAATTCTGTGGATGCCAACAGCCGTCGCTCAACGAATTTTCCAGCCAGCCCTGAAGTTGGTCAATTAGTTCTGGGTTATTGCTAATCAGATGCTTTTCTGCCTCAGTCCACTCACGCTGCGAACCATCTGCAACTACTACAAAGATTTGATTGGTCATGATTATTTGTCCACCAATTTCCACAAAACTTGTGCGTAGCGTTTGTGATTTCCTGGCATTTAAGTATTATACAAGAAGGGCTGTGTATGAAAAAATGCTTGAGCAAACTGTTTACCGACTAGACATCTGGCAAGAATGCAAGTGGCAACGGCACACGCGATTTTACGCCTTAACGCTGTGTCAGAATGTATTTGGCGAGTGGGTCATCACCAAAACCTGGGGTAGTGCTGCCAAAAAAGGATTCGGTAAATCACAAGACCTAGATTTTCCTGATTATCAAGCCGCATTGGACAACTATCAAAAGCTACAGCAGCGCAGAGAGAAACGAGGGTACACAAAGTTTGAGGGAAAATCACGATACTGCTTAATTCCAGCACAAACCACATTGCCCCAGCCCCCAACCAGAGAAAACAAGCTTTCTCCTGGGCAGCTGTCGTTATTTTAGTCCAGTATCCCCAATAATATCTTGAACAGTATTTCAAGCTGATCTGGCACTATGTACAGGTTTAAATCCTCGTAAATTACATTCTCTTGTTGCTGGAGAAAACCAAATTTCCAGATGTTACCAATTGTTACCGCACCATAAATCTTGGTTGATTCTGACTCACTAATTTGTGCCAATGCGATCAACTCTACAGCTAACTGGGTAAAACCTCTGGTCAAGTCAGCATTTTTGGCTTCCACTATCAACAGTTGGTTGCTGTTTTTGATGTAGTAGTCTAATGTCCCTTTTAAGTATTCACCAGCATTCACCGGATACTCAATGTTCAGCTTAGTTTGGTAATAATCGCACACTTCAAATAATATCGGAGCGATCGCCGCTTGTTTTCTCGCATCCTCCGTCAACAAACTAGTTAGCCGAAGGTTTCTGTTGATAGTTGTATTTAGCTGCTCAAAGCTAGTTGGGAGGTTCTCGACAGCAGGTAAGTCTAATTTTTGATTAAGATAATTGTAGTCAAGCTCTTTCAATATCTCTTCTATTGGAAAAGACATTTGGAAGTAATTACTAAAAGTGTAGCTTTGTCCTGGTTGTAATATTTTTGTCATATTAAAACATCCCAAGGTGTAAATTTAACCAAGGCAGGATTTAATTACTGCCAATTTCAAATAGTCGCACAGTTTTTCTGCCGGATTAAACACAGCATTGGACTTAGTAGAAAAGCTAAATCTATACTAATTATTTATATAGATAAAATTCCAGGTATTCGATGCCCAGCAAGTACATAGAAGTTCAAGAATACACCGTCAGAGCGCACAAACGTCAGATCCACACGCGCACATTCAACTTTGTCTGTAAGCAGTGCGAACAAACAACCTCTCGTGAGACTTATGGCCCACGACCTCTGTACTGCGAAACCTGCCGTCCTCCAGTACCACCTAAGAAGTCTTCTGTAGCTGCACCAGCTAAAAAAGGTAAGCCCAGGGCTAAGGTTTATCGAAGTGATGTTGATTTTCAGAAGTCTTCATAAGGCGATCGCTGACTGTAAGCAAAATGCTTCTGGTGCGTAATTAACCAGAAGCATTGAAGTAATTTGCTTTGGGCGATTTCAATCGTTGATAGTACAATTATACTATTTCTCTAGACATAATTACATAAGAGTTTCAATTTCGTGTAGTGTTTGTTTAAGAACTTCATGTAATTTAGAAAGTCTAGTTGGTTCTAATGATTTTAAGTTTATTGATTGTATATCTTTAATAGTTTTATCTATTTGTTTTTCATGTTTGGTTTTATTATTAGAAGCATTGTACTTCTCTAGTGTTTGCTTAACTAATGTTTTAGTTTGGCTCAAGGAGAGTTTGTTTTGAACGACTTGCTGAGTAATTTGAACACGAATGCCTCTAGCCTGAGATTCATCAACTTTTAGCTGTTCAGCAGATAGTTTGTTAAGTTCCCTTATTTTGCTACTTTCTAATCCTTCAGAGCGAATAATAACCTTGAGGTCTTCTGCCACCTTGAGTAGAGGAAAAATATTATTATTAACAGATACTGGATTAAGTTGTAGCCCTAGTAAGACAGAAACTATTTCATATTCTTCCTGTTCCTTAAAATCAGATGTTTCTAGCCACTCTTGCTGAGTTATTAAATCAGCATCTTTGATCAGTGCTAAATCTTGTATCTTCTGACTGCGGACTAGACGATTAATAAAAGCATTGAGGAATTTTGGGATTTCATCTTCCTGACCGATGAAATTAGGGTATTTAAATATAATTAATCTAATTAAGGCAGTGGCTAAATCAAGATCATGAAGTTTTTGCGAGTGAATACTAGTTACTAGTTGCCCTTCAAAGACTGCTACTTCGTCTGGAATTTCTTCTTTGGATAAAAAGACGGCTTTTAGTTTTGTCATTTCAGCTAATGGAGCTGCTCTCCACCTGAGTTCTCCATCAAATAATTTGTAACGCCCATCAAGTTGAGGAATAAGCACTATTGGATTTTGCTGTCCTTGCCTACGCAAGCTTTCAGCTCGTTCCTGAATTATTAATGGAGGAAATGTTTGTCTAGGTTGTGTGGGGTCGGGATCTATAAGACTAATTGCAATTTCATGTACCCCACCTTGAGTAGCCAGCTGGTTAGTGAGTTGCTCAATTTGCTGTTCTAATACAGCTTTTTCTTCTGGGCTGAATACATTTGCCCGTAACTGAGTAATTTCTGCCTCAAGTTTCTCTATCTGACTTTTAAGTTGATGAATTTGCTGAGACTGTCCTGCTTGACCAAACAGTTGACTAATCTCCACAGGTTTTTTACTTGGCATTATCAATCCTCTGTTATTAATTTAATTAAGCTACTCACAATTGGCTTGAAATCTTCACTAGCATCATAGCCAGGTCGATATAAATGCAAGGGTAATCCAGAACCACTAGCTTTGAGATAATAATTCGACTCTCGAATGAAGGGAAAGCAGCGAATTCCCATTTGTTCAATTAAGTAAGGAAGAGTTTTTTCAGGATCAATATCACTTCTGGGTTTGCCTTTTTTGTCTAGCCCTAAAATATCCCTATGCGCTCCTACATCGTATAAATCTACCCTTGTAGGTACAAACCCTAAAATTTCAGGTTGTGGTTTTAATCTTAAATCGTCTACTTTACTATAGAACCAATCTAAAAAACCTGCGAAAGCTCCTGTATCTTTATACTCTGGCTTAATGGGAACAAGTACATGAGTACAAGCTGCTAGAGCTATTAATCCCATAGGCTCTAAAGAGGCAGGAGTATCAAAAATAATTAAGTCACTGTTTAAAGGAAAATCTTCTAATCTATCTTTGAGCGTATAGTGACGGCGACTGTAATTATATATTTCGGCAATACTTTCTTCCAGAAATTTACCGCCTTGAATAGCTGTCACAGTGGAAATATGTTCTTCCCAAAGCGGAATCAATGGGTAGTTACCTGCGAATGTTTTTTTCAATACAATTGCTAGAGATTGTTCCATCGCTGCTGGTGCAAGCCTAGCAAAGATACACAGTGAACCGTTTTGATCAAGCTCTATTAAAGTAACTTTGTAACCTTTTGCACCAACAGCATAAGCCAAATGGGTTGCGACAGTGGTTTTCCCCGATCCGCCTGCATTACTAGCAATTGTTAGCCGAATCTGCTTTTTAGCTGGTTTCTTTTTCATGGCAAAGTTTTTTGATATCCATATAATTTTTAACTCTAGTTATTAAAAGCCACAAATATACCAAAACGATTTTAGTCGTAACTTTGATAAAAGCTTGCCTAGAGGCGAGAGTACAAACTGTCTAAGAAGTCTAAAGAAAAAAATTAACCATTCAGGTTATCTATGTGAAACTAACATTAGTTTCAAAAACGATGAAACTAATGTTAGTTTCATTATTCAATACCTTTGCCAATTTACGAGGGTGATTGGATGTACAAACTCTGATTCCTCTGAAACTGGGCAAAAACAATCAGTTCTAAAAATACCTTTCAGGTTTCCCGCAAGGTATTTTTTAGTATATTGCCCACAGTATATAGGCTCTGACACTCCAAGCCACCTTGTTAGCAAAAGGTTTATGTATGGGTAATTTTGCCAGTTTTTTGCCAAAATTTTTGTAGGCTCTTATTTTGGCAAAGGTATTGATTATTAAGTGCATTATTCTTCAATGTGTTAAACATTGGATACCATCTACAAATTCAACCAGCCACATACTCTAGCATTTTCTGTTGCTCACGTCGTAGAACTTTAATAGCCTGCTGCTGAATGTGATTAACCCTAGCTGGACTGATTTGGAGTCTTTGGGCAATTTGTTTAGCAGTTACCTTGCCTTCGTTGCTGAAGCCAAAACGTAATAAAATTACCTGCTTTTGTATTGGTGTTAGTAGACTCAACCAATCATTCAGGTCTTGACAAAAAAGTTCTTGAGCAACATACTCGAACGGAGAAAGACTATCGTCAGGTAAAAGTTTTTGTAATTGCGTGTCTTGCTCCTCGCCAACTTGTAAGTCTAAGGAAACAGGTTGACGAAATGCCGCCAAATATTCTCTAACCTGAGTTGGCTGTACATTAATAACTTTTGCTATTTCTGTAATTGTGGCAGGGCGACCAATTTTTTGAGAAAGCTCCTGTTGAACTTTCCTAATTCGCATAAACTTCTCACTCAAATGACAGGGGAGTCTAACAGTGCGTGATTTTTCGGCAATCGCTCGCATGATAGCTTGGCGAATCCACCAGTAGGCACAAGTGGAGAATTTATAGCCACGATTAGGGTCAAACTTTTCAGCAGCCTGCTGCAAGCCGATTACGCCTTCTTGAACTAAATCTAACAAGTCTAGATTGCTCCACTGATGTTTTTTAGCGATCGCTACTACCAAGCGGAGGTTGGCGTTAATCATTTTTTGTTTGGCACGTTGACCTTGTTCTAGGATGAAGTTTAACTGTGCTTCAGTTTTTTTGAGTTTTGCAGCTAGTTCAACATTAGTGATTTCTCTATGAAGCTGTTGCTGGAGAATAGATTTTTGTTGCTGGACGGCTATCAACTCCTGTATCTGTCTAGCATAGAGAATCTCTTGTTCTGGTTTTAGCAATGGGAAGCGACTAATTTCTTTAAGGTAAATGCCAACTGTATCTGAATCAAGCCTAGACATGGAACTTAACTGGTTTGGTAACAAAGATGTTGACACAGAGTATAAATCAAATACTTAAATATCGAAATTAATTTCTGTTGTCAATGTTAATCAGGTTTTTGTTCAGTCAAGAATGAGGCTATTGTAGCGGGAATATCAATATCGTAGATGTTCAGGAATACCGATGGTGAGCAACTGATTGCTTAAAACAGGCACTGGCTATAACAAATTAAAAGATGATTTTACTGAATTGTTACAACCAAAGTTTGTATTTGAATAGAACAAATTAACTTAAGCCAAAAAATAAGTAAACCTTGCAAAAAATCCAAAACTACAAATAGGGGTCAAATGGGGGTCATATAACCCCCAAAGATTAAAATTCACAGATGGGGGCTAAATGGGGGTCATATAGGTTACATTTGACTCCCATTTAGGGTATCCTCAAAAAGCCCTGATTTTATGCCGCAATTAACATCAATGACTTTTTTAAATTGGAGCAAAGCAAGATGACGAATGTCCACGCACTGCAAAAAATTTTTCCAGCAGGCTTTGACAATGGCTACGGTAGCCTGAAACTTTTAGTCGATGGTTTTGATGTAGTAAGAATCCCCAGCTACATTTCGACAGCAGATATGGAAGATGTTCCAGGTAGAGTGGAATTTGATGGGACAGCATACACAGTTGGCGAATCCGCGTTTCGTGCCGGAGATCATTTTGAACGCAACACAGATAGCAA
>NZ_JACJSE010000071.1 GCF_014698045.1 Aulosira sp. FACHB-615 | reverse complement strand
TGATAAGATATCGGGCATGGGCTTGTTGTGGCTTTTGAGTTGTCGTTTGGGAAGACAATAACTCTACTACATCAGCCCTCTCTCTTCATCCTCTTATTTTGGCGAAGGTATTGCTCCCCATTCTCGGTTTTGAGCGCGTAAATATTCGTCAAAAGCTGCATTACTTACGGCTGTATGTTCTCCACCCACTTTAAAAGGGCCGTACAAATAGAGGATACCACCCACAGGCAATATCCGACCTGCAAGAGCCATTAGTCCTAAACAAGCTGCCCACGGTGAAATATGAATCATGTTGATATTAACAATGGCGACAATTGGTGAGTTATTTAACAAACCGCTTGCTGTTTGGTTCTCTACTATCCATACTGGTTCTGTGACATCAAGCTCCAAGGGCGGATACACATTTGTACATTTGTAGTGTTCAGTCCATGCCGTAATGCTGGCTCTTGCTTGTGGGTTCACATCTGTTGGTAGCCAGACACAATCTTTGAACTTGTCGGCAAAATAAACTGCGTGTTCGCCTGTACCACTAGCAATTTCTAAAATTGTGCCTCTGTGGGGCAATACCTTTAACAGTATTTCTAAAATCGGTTCGCGGTTGCGCTCGGTGGCTGCTGCGTATTGTCGTGCGTCTTGTGATCTCATTTGTATGATTTTACTGGTTTTTAGTTTAGGCGATCGCCACGAGTAATTGGAAATGTGGAATGCAGGGCGGTATTTGTCAAAAATTCTTCGTATCCTGTCAACTGGGTAGGGCGTAATGGTGCAGAAAAAAAAGAAACAATCGCAGATGTTTTGCCAATTGCTGACTGTGGCTCCTGATTGGGTGGAATGGATGGGGTGAGTTGAGTTGTCGGGTTCTGTTTATCATTCGCTTGTTTTTTCTTGACTAAATAATTTTCTGAAGCAGGCACAAAAAACAGTTAGAATTGAAATTCTGCAAAATTTCCAGATGTGCCTTTGCAGGTTCAGGAGTATTTAGGCGATTATAACTATGATTAAAATTGGCTCACTAGTGCAGTCCTCAAATAATTCTTTGGGGATAGGAAAAGTTATTGAAATTTCTCACAGCAATATTGTTGTTGAATACTTCTGTTCAATAGGGCAACGCTGGCAAAAAACTTTACCCTTACAGTCGCTGTCTCTAGTGAGACTCAAACCTCAAACTCGGTGTTATGTCAAGCTAAAAGACCAAGATAATTGGATAATTGGCAAAATATTTGTTTGGGACGAAGACATCGATAAATATCAAATTGATTTACCTGCTAAGAAGTCTGTAATTACGGCGGAAAAGGAAATTTATGTTCGTTGCAATTTAGAGATAAAAGATCCTATTGAAACTTTAGCTATCAAAGGGCATGAAACACCTTATTTGAACGAAAGAAGGTTGGCTCTAGTTAAATGCTTAGTAAAGCAAAGGGCTGTTAGCCGTGGAATTCCAGGACTAATCTCATCTAATATTCATCTTTATCGCCATCAAGTAGAAGCTATTTGGCGTGTATTAGCACAGCCAAATCAAAGGTACATTTTAGCGGATGAAGTCGGACTGGGAAAAACTATTGAAGCGGGTGTAATCTTGCGCCAGTATCTCCTAGATGAACCTAAAAAAAATGTATTAATCCTGGTGCCAGGAAAGTTATTACAACAATGGAGAAGTGAGTTAGAGAACAAGTTTTATATTTCTCACTTTCCTAAAAGAGTAGTATTACTAGCATCTGAGGATGTAAATAAAATCAATATTCCAACTAATATTGGCTTACTCATAGTTGATGAGGCTCATCATATTGCAGCAATGGCTAAGTCTAAAGATACAAAAGTCCATCAGAATTTTGAAACTCATAAATATCTAGCTCATAGAAGCGAACACTTACTTTTATTATCCGCCAGCCAGATTCTTCAGCATGAACAAGATTTGCTAGTAATGCTGCATCTGCTTGAACCAACAAATTATCAACTGGATGATTTAGAAAGCTTTCATTTAAAAATTCATCATAATAAACTTCTGGCTCAAATTATTTCTGCATTAAAGAATGAATTCAACAATTCCAATATTCAAAATAATTTAGAGCAATTACAAACTTTATTTCCTCAAGATAAATATTTATCAAGTCTAATAGAGGAATGGAAAAGCAGTTTACAGACAGATTCGACTGCTCAAAGAAAAATTATCCCAGAAATTTGTATTTACGTTAGTGAAACATATCGATTACATCGCCAAATAATTTGTAACCGTAGGGCTGACGTAGAAGATGCAATATTGAGTCGTAATCTCACGCCTAAAGAAGAATATGATTTAGATGAGAGATCGCCTGAGATTCATGAACTCATTGAAAAATGGCGTACTATTGCTCCTAACCAGGAAGCTTATCAACGAATTTTTCGGCTTTTGTTCTTGGCATCTGGTACATGGTTAGGCGTTTTAGACCAAGTAATTGCAGCACGTCAAAGCGGGATTCGTCATCCAATGCTTATCAAAGATTTTAATCATGATGATATTAATCTCTTAACGGCAACTCCAAAATTTAAAGGTGAAGAGGAGATTTTGATATCTTTGCGCCAAATTATTAGTCAACCCTCAGAAGACGGAGACCGAATTGAACTTCTAAATATTATCCTTCTCTATCGCTTATCAGAAATTTTTGGTTTACAATCGTTGCGTCATAATATTCCACAACTAAGCGAAAGAATCAAGCAGCGAATTAATCGACCTGTTCCTGGTGATTTTTTCCCTAAAATTTTAATATTTACTGGTTTTGGTCAGACTTGCCTCGAAATATCTCGTGTCCTATCCAAGACTTTTGGTGTAGACAGTGTTGCCATTCATCACTCAGAACAAAATTGGAGAGAAAATGAGAAAAATTTAAATCTATTTTACAGCCAGCCTAATTGCTTTATTTTGATTGGTGATTCTTCTGCACAACAAGGACATAACTTCCAATGTGTTGATTGGGTAATTAATTTTGACCTTCCTTGGATACCTGATGAACTAGAACAAAGAATAGGAAGATTCGACCGGATTGGTCACTCCAAAGATATTGATTTTACTGTGCTAGTTGGTGCTGATCTAGAAGATAGCCTTCATGCAGCTTGGTATCAACTTTTGAAAGATGGATTTTTAATTTTTACCCAGTCAATATCTAGTTACGATTTTATTCAGCAATTATCTATATTAGAGCAAACTTTATTTCAATCAGGAGCTAATGGTTTATTAACACAAGTTGATTTCATCAAAAAAGAAATTGCTCAAGCACAATTAAAAATCAATGCCGAAAACGATTTCAATGAAATTAGCTTCCAAGAAGATGCTAATACATATTTCACAGAATTAGTTAATTACGATAGCCATTATTTAGAAATCAAACGGTCTACCGAAGACTGGATGAATGATATTTTAAAATTTAAATCAATTTATCATCCCACTTTAGCAGATGTGAAGTATTATCAAGCCAGCAAATACACTTTAGTTTCTGTTAATGAATTGACAACTCACTTCGCTAATAGCAATATCAATCAATTTGGCACTTATAATCGCACTATAGCTAACATCAATCCTGGCGTTAAACTTTTTCGCATTGGTGAAAAATTAGTAGATACAATCTCTAGTTATGTTAAATGGGATGACCGTGGTCAAGCTTTTGCTCTCTGGCGACAAGATTTATCCTGGGATAGCAACCAAGGAATGGAATGGTTTGGTTTCCAGTGCAACTATTTAGTTGAATGCAATCTCGAAAAAATCCAGCAAATCTTTACAGATTATCAACTTAGTGATTTTCATTTCAATATTTTGAAACGTCAAGTTGATGCCTTGTTTCCACCATTCATTAGCACTATCTTTATTGATGCTCGTTCTGAAGAATTATCTGATGTTAAAGATGAATTACTCTTAAGCATTTTACAGCGTCCATATCAAAAAGGTAAAGATCCCCATCAAGGACAAGATTATAATCTTGCTAAAGAGCGTTTAGAGATTATTGACAATTTTATTGCTCCCCATAATTGGCATAATCTTTGCTATCAAGTGGCTGACACCTCTAAAATATTACTTAGCCAACGTCAAGACTTTACTCAACTATGTCAACACTATGCTCAGGTAGCAGAACAGAAATTAACTCATAGAGTAGAGCAATTAAATCTACACCTGCATACACAAACTTGGAATAATGCTCTAGCAGAAGAAGTAAAAATAGAAAGACTTTTAAAATCCGCTATTGTTCAGAGTATTTATCAGCCTGAGCTTCAGCTTGATTCTATTGGTTTCATTGTTATATCTGGGCGGCCTGTTTCTGGGGATATTCAATAAGTGACATACTCCCACACCTCAGCAAGCTGCTTTGTGTGGGCTTCTCACCAAATCCAGCTATCGCTTCGGATACTCGATGAGCTTTAAGAACCGGATGCCCCTCGGCTCTATTTTTTATATTTTTTGCTGCATTATGGTCACGGTCAAGACTGCATCCACAATGGGGACAGTTATGCCATCTTTCATGTAATTTCTTAGGTACTTTCGCACCACAATTAGAACATTCTTGACTCGTCCCAGATGCTTTAACAGGTATTACCAACAAACCAGCATTTTCGGCTTTGTTTATCAGTATTGATAAAAAGCTGCCCCATCCAGCATCATATACAGACTTAGAAAATCTAGACTTTGAAAGTCCTTTGATGTTTAAATCTTCATGTGCAATTACATCATATTTTTTCAGTAAGTTGTTAGCAGTTTTAAAGTGAAAATCTCTGCGCTTGTCAGCAACTTTTTTATGTTGTTTACCTAATTGCTTAACTGCTTTTGTTCTACGATTACTACCCTTCTTTCGTCGTGAAACACGTTTTTGGATAACTCTCAGGCGTTTTTGAGCCTTACGGTAATGTTGAGGAATAGGCACTGTTTCACCATCAGCAGTTGTCAAAAATTCTTTTAATCCCATGTCAATACCAGTTATTGATTCTGGATTAATATCTGGTTTGATTTCTGGAACTGTAGAATCTTCTAGGCTAAGAGTTAAATAATAACCATCTACTTTTTTAGTGACAGAAGCAGTTTTAATTTTGAACCCGTCAGGTAATGGACGATGCAAAATAACTTTTATTTTACCTAGTTTTGGTAAATCAATTAAATTACCTTGCAAACATCCATCTTTCATTTGTGGATATGTGAAAGTGCGGTATCTATTGCGAGGTTTAAAACGTGGTCTACTACTTCTTTTCCCATTACTATCACCTTTGAGAAATCTATCAAAACTTATCTTAACTCGCTTAACCGCATCCTGCAAAACTTGTGAATAGATATCACCATAATGAGGATGAGTTTTCTTAAGCTCAGGTAATGTTTTCTTTTGCGAATAGTAGTCTGGATTGTCTCTTAACTTTGGAAGATGACAAACACTCTTGACAAGCATTAACTGGACAACGATTTTGCTCATACCAATTAAATCTATCAGCCAACAAGTAATTATATTGAGCGCACATCATAGACAGCCATCTGTCTATTTCTGTTGTTTGTTGTTTTGTTGGGCGTAGTCTGTATTGATATGCTGTCCTCATTTGTTTATTACATTGCGTTATGAATATGATAACATAAATATGTTCGCGTTGTGTACACAAATGCCAAAAAAAGATTTACACGTTAGATTAAGCGACCGCAGGTTAAACAAAGTCAGGCAGTATGCTGCAAATAAAGATAAAACGGTAACTCAGGTTATTGAAGAATTAATTGATACATTACCTGACCCGAAATAAAATATTTTGCTCGTTTCCTCCATGTTCTCCTTCCTCTCTACGAGACGCTACGCGAACGCTGTCGCATTGGTCGGAGAACTGTCGTCAACTCACTCGCAATTCATCTCAACACCTCCCTCCGGGTAGGTGTGAGGCTTCTTGCTGTTCTAGCTAATTGACGGTTGTACCAATATTGGCAAATCCGCAGCCAATGATTTAACTCTAGCTTCTGGTCAGTGGTTGGAATTGCTTTGTACTGGTAGGTGTATTTCATACTATCATTGTATCGCAATCTGCAATACATTATAATCATGACCAGCAAAGAATCTGTGAACATTCGACTCCCAAAACAAGAGAAGGAAATATTAGACCGATATTGCAAAACAGTTGGCAGATCCCAGACGGATGTGATTCGAGAGTTCATTCGTTCATTGCCTGAGAGATAGTTCGTTTTGTCGTTGCTGCTCTCTCTTGCCTTATTGCATTCGGCATCACTCAAACAGCACTCCTCAACTCACGCGCATTCCTCTCACACCAAATCAGAGATTATGCTCTGAGGCTCCTGCTGCTCTAGCTGAACCGTATTGAGTTATCACTACAAGTTTGTAGAGCAATTTCTCCTTTTGACTACGCCAAATTTGAGAGTGAGTATCAACTAGGTACAAATTCAATCCTCTACACCTAAAATTTCTGACCAAATCTTTTGCTACTGACTAATCTCTCATAAGCATCCAGATGAACTACCCAGACCTACTTCGTTGAGGTCTGGGTTTCTGAAACCAGACCAGTAGATTTAGGTTTTTGACGCTTCATTTGTCCTAGTTGCTTCATGCTTCCCGCTTGTTTACGGGTGCGTGAAGTAGAGCCAGTGACATCAGCGTCTACGAAGCTAGTTCCTAGCTCCGTCAGATTAACGCCACTTGCTCCACTTGGGGAGACCCCAAGACCGCAGTGGCTCCCTTTAGCCCAGTAAAGCATTACTTCAGCAGCAGCAATATCACGGTCTTGCACATATCCACAAACGCCACAATCGTGAACTCTAATATCAAGCGTCTTTTTGTGCTGATGACCACATTTTGGGCAAGTTTGACTAGGCTTTACTTTCTTGGTAGGAACTTCCACAAACACACCACCAATTTGCTCTACTTTGTATTTGATGGTACTGCGTAGCATTCCAAAACCTACATCTAGTATTGACTTATTCAAACCTGCTTTTTGCTTTTTGCGTTTACCTTTTTTAGCCTTACTAGTCATGTTTTTGACTTCTAGCTTTTCAGTTGCAACGAAGCTATTACTGCTTACTATTTCTGATGCAACTTGATGTACCCAATTTTGACGCTGATTAGCAACTTTACGAGTTAGCTTACTAACCTTAGATTGGGCTTTTTTCCATCTTCTAGAAGCTTTGATTTTTTTATTTTTATTTGGCGCTTGCTTCCGTCTTTTAGTTTTGGAAGCTTTTTTAATTAGTTGTTCAGAATTCCTCAAGAATTTAGGAGCATCAATTTGTTGATGATTTTCACCATCGGTAATTGATAATGCTGAATTACAACCTAAATCTATCCCAATTGCGCCAACTGGTAGGATTTCAGGTTTAAGAGTTTGGTCTAAGACATCAACCGTAATAGAGGCGTACCATTTACCGTTACGAAAAACGATTGTGCAAGTAGTAGGAGTTCCCCAATACTTAGCCTGTCCTCGCATCTGAACACGCCCAATTTTAAACAAATTCAAATAACCATTTTCACCATCAGACTCTACAGAATAGCCTGATTTAGCTGGATAAGTCCAACCTGAATAATGACGAATTGATTTGAATCGTGGACGCTTACCTAAACCTTTGAACCAACGCTCAAAGGCATAATCAACACGTTTCAAAGTAGCTTGTAGAGATTGAGAATTTATTTCTTTGTACTCTATCCAAACATCTTTGAATGCTGGTAAACAATTCTGTTGCTCGAAATAGCTAACAGAATGATTGAATTTTTGATATTGAGTAAATCTGTTATAAACAGCAGCGTTGTACAAGTCTTTGTGTAACTTTCGGTGATACCTCAAAGACTGTTCTATTTGTTTGTTTGGGTATAACCGAAAAGTCATTCGCCTTGTAGCCACTGATTTATTTGCCTCCTTTTTTGATTTGTTCTATGATATTAGAGTTGATGTATAGGCTTGTCAAGTGGTTCCCAGAAAGGGTTCTCATTCAGTTTTCTCTATTCACCTACATCTTGTGTTTGTGGCCAAGTACAGACGCAAAACAATAACCGCGCCAATTTTGGAACGGTTGCATGAAATATTTGCTAATGTCTGTATCAAAACCAAATGCAGACTAATCGAGTTTTCTGGTGAAATAGACCATGTTCATTTACTAATTGACTTTCATCCTGATAACAATCTATCTGCTCTTGTGGGTAGTCTAAAATCAGCGTCTAGTAGAGTTATCCAAAAAGAATTTTCAGAACATTTATCTACTTTTTATAGAAAACCTGTATTTTGGTCTAGTTCATATTATGTTGCTTCTACTGGTGGCGCACCAATCGAGAGAATCAAGCAATATATACAATCTCAAGAAACACCAGAAGATTGATTGATTACTCCTCATACATACCATTCCCTTATCAACCTTGTGGTTGATTTTGGCCAGGTATGCAATCGTCGTAACCCGCTATTCATCCCTACCTTGCTTCGCTGAAGGTAGGGACTTTCGCGTTATGTTAAAACGCTTCGCTAGTTGCCATTGAAAACTCTCTCGTACTTCAGGAGAAAAACAATGGAAACTCTACAATCCACACTAACCTACGCTATCGAAATCGTTGTTATGAGCTTCGTCACCGTTATTGTGATAGACACAGTTAACAGCGTTCTCGCTCAAGCACATAAAGCTTACACCGCATCAAAAATCCAGAAGCTTGACGCATCTTTAGTGCCAGAACTACTCGCTACAACACCAACAACACCAACCACACCAGTACCAGCACAACCAATCGCTACACCAGAGTTCGTGCTAACAGATGACCCTTGGCAAGAGCAGTCCGCGCAACTGCCCGACCCTTGGGATCTCCCCACAGAAATCCAACCAACCCCAATACTGCCCCAAGCTGTTGTACTTCCGTTCCCCTCACTCAAGCTGTTGCCGCCAGCAGCTTCCGTTGTGCAACAGACTAAGCCCAAGTCCAAAACCACCAAGCCCAAATCTACCACAACCAAGAAAACCACTAAACCTAAACCTACCAAC
>NZ_JACJSE010000070.1 GCF_014698045.1 Aulosira sp. FACHB-615 | reverse complement strand
GCACTGTAGCAACTGTAGACAAATTTTCGGGGATGCCAAAAAATGCGAAATGCGATCGCGTTTTCATGCCACAGAAGCGCGATCGCACCGATGAGAGTTTTACACGGTCAATATTAGCTGAAAGAAATCAAAACATGAGTGGATGCCCAATTGGCTTAATTTGTGAATATTTTGAGGACGGTTGCGGCGAATACTGCGAATCATTAGCTCATCCGTGGCCGCTACCGTTTTGGGATTGGTCTTTTGATCCTAAATGGCGCGAACTGAATGGCTTTAAAGTAGAAATTCCCGCGTATCAAGAATACGCCAGCAACAACGAGTGGGAAATCATCTCAACTGACAGGTATAACTATTGGGTCGGAAGGATTAGACACGAACTTTGGCTTGCTGGTTGGTGGAATGCGATCGAGTTGCCTTACAAATACCACCCAGACGGCGGGATAGAAGTAATTCACCATTTACCACTTAATGATGATGTGACTTTTGCAACTCCTTGGGTTTACCACCCTAAAGGATATTCTTATGCAGCACCGTCACACCGGGAGGAATTTATGCCACCTATCCCCATAAACAGTTGGCCTCATAAATGGGCTGGTGACATCGAAGCTGATGGATTTTACAAAGATTGGCTCATCTATTGGCCTAGCGATTTTGAGGGTAGGAGGGATTATGACTATGAATAATGAGCTTCCTCGCATAACTTTTGGCATTCAAGCCGTTTATGTTCCGCCCGAAAAATTCATTTGGAACTTTAAAGACCCTCGCATTCAGTATTTAAACAAAGCATCTTTATTTCCGCCCGAAATGATGTTAGGCAGACTTGATAGTTTACAAGGTTACTATGACTGGTTCGATTTATTGATTGGTGATTTTAATAGGTGCGAATGTGAGGAGTGCTTGAAAACAAGTAATGAGCGTTTGGAAGCCATCAACGAATTGATTTCAGATTTTGATGAAGATAGAATTACGTATTGGATTTTGCCGTAGATGATCACCATCTTTAAATATAACTGTCATCAATATCCACATTTTAGAAAAAACGAAACTTTTCACGCTGTTTTAAGACCATCAGGCAAGGGTAAATCAGTTTTTTTAAGGTGTTTTAAATGGCGATGGGGCAATTCTTTATATCGTAGATATCCTTATGGGCATATTCGCAAAAATCCTTACACCAATCCGTTTGGCGACAGAATCTGATTTATAAAATCATGGATGAGGATAAATGGATAAATGTCGATCCGCGAACTAAAAAGCTATCAATTCGCTTCCGCGTTCGAGGTTTTGATAAGCAGTTTTATATTAGCAGTGGACTAAAAGACACCAAGCGTAACCGAGAGATTGTGAGGACGAAACGAGACGCGATCGCCAATGATATTACACTAGGACGCTTTGACAATACATTAGAAAGCTACCAATTTCGGGCATCCAGTAAACCGATTGTTGGCGCTATCACTTCGTCAAAAAAATATAAATACGATTTACAGCAACTTTGGGAATGCTACACAGAGTTTCAGTCAAGCCAATTAGAAAAAACAACTATTCTTACTAAATATCGCTCCACCGCCAACTACATTGGTAGACTCCCTACTCAATCACTAGAAGATGCTGCCAAAATTCGGGAATGGGCATTAAATAATTTGACTCACTACATGGCATGGGATTTTTTAAACTGTCTCAATAGGTGTTGCGCGTGGGCCAAAAACTCAGCACTGATCACTAACAATCCGTTTGAAAAACTCACAATTCAAAAACCTAAACGCAAGAGCGACGAAGACCACCAACGGGCTTTCACCCTTGAGCAACGTGACTTAATTATCCAAGCATTTGAAAATCATCATTTATTTTCTTGCTATGCCCCATTGGTGAAATTTTTATTTTTTACAGGAACTAGACCAGGAGAAGCATTTGCGCTGACTTGGGGAGATATCAGCAATGACTGTTGCCGGATCAACATTAATAAGTCTTGCAATGTTCACAGAATCCGCAAGGGAACAAAAAACGGCAAGAAGAGAGTATTCCCCAGCGAGCCAGGGTCAAAACTCCAACGGATGTTATTAAACCACCGTCCCGAATCATACAATCCCTCTGATTTGGTGTTTCTGAGTAAAGCTGGTAGTCCAATGAACAGTGGCGTAATGTTTAGCTTCTGGCATGAGTGGAAATCGAACCGAGGAGAAAAAACTTACAAATACCCTGGTGTAGTCAAGTCATTGGCTGATGAAGGTCATATTCCGTACCTAAAACCCTACTCTACTCGCCATACTTTTGCCACATGGGCAATTAGCAGTGGCATCAGTCCTGACAAAGTAGCCTTGTGGATTGGGGACACCGTAGAGACTGTTTTGAAATACTACTGCCACCCAGAAATAGTTAGTGCTGAGTGTCCAGACTTTTGATTTTGCTACTCAAATGCTACTCAAAACGGTAGCCTTAAGGTGGCAGTTTAATTCACTCCCACACTCATTATGTTGCCTAAACCCAAGCGATATTGGACACCACAGCACTGGGCAAGTTGGAAGCCATTTGGTATTGGCGAACAGTATCCCAATAACTATTGGGAGGTATTTCGGGCGATTTGGCTGTCACGGCATAAATTACCTTATGCGTGGAATATTCTCAATCAAGGTGTGTGTGATGGCTGTGCTTTAGGCACAACAGGAATGAAGGATTGGACATTAGATGGGATTCATCTCTGCAATGTGCGGTTGCGGTTGTTGCAGATGAATACAATGTCAGCGTTAGATCCCCAGATCCTAGCAGATGTATCGCCATTACAAGCACAAAAAACTTCCCAACTCCGGGATTTGGGGCGACTTCCTTACCCGATGATGCGCCAGCGTGGAGAAAAAGGTTTTCGTCGTCTTAGTTGGGATGAAGCTTTAGATTTCATTGCCCATCGTATCCGCGCCACCACACCAGACAGGCTAAGTTTTTATATTACTAGTCGCGGTACGGTCAACGAAACTTATTATGTGACTCAAAAAGCTGTCCGAGCAATGGGTAGTAATAATATTGACAATGCCGCCCGGATTTGTCATTCTCCGAGTACCGCCGCCTTAAAAACATCTTTAGGCGCGGGGGCGACAACTTGTTCTTATAAAGACTGGATAGGTACGGATTTATTAGTGTTTATTGGTTCTAATGTCGCCAATAATCAACCAGTTACCGTCAAGTATCTTCACTACGCCAAAAAAGCCGGCACCAAAATTGTGGTGATTAATACCTATCGAGAACCAGGAATGGAACGCTATTGGGTTCCTTCAATTGTGGAAAGTGCTTTGTTTGGGACTAAATTTGCCGAAGATTTCTTTTTGGTAAATACTGGCGGTGATATGGCATTTTTGAATGGAACCGTCAAGCATTTGATTGCTTATGGATGGGTCGACAAGTCATTTATCGACAGTTACACCACAGGTTTTGCAGAACTCCAAACATCTCTAGAACAACAATCTTGGGAAGAATTAGAAAGGCTTTCCGGCGCATCTCGCTATGAAATGCAAGCCTTTGCCCAAATCATTGCAGCTGCTAATAAAGCGGTGTTTGTCTGGAGTATGGGCATTACGCAGCATGAATGTGGTGAAGATAATGTCCGCAGTATTATCAATTTGGCACTGACTAAAGGTTTTGTTGGGCGAGAAGGTTGTGGGTTAATGCCTATTCGTGGTCATTCTGGGGTGCAAGGTGGTGCAGAGATGGGATGTTACGCCACGGTGTTTCCTGGTGGTAAACCGATTAATTCAGAAAATGCTGCTGATTTAAGTCAAAAATGGGGCTTTGATGTACCTAGCACCAGAGGTTTAATTGCACCGGAAATGATTGATGCTGCTTACGACAAGCAATTAGATGTGTTGTTTTCTGTGGGTGGGAATTTTTTAGAGGTTCTACCAGAACCAGATTATGTAGAAGGTGCTTTGCAAACTATACCTCTGCGGGTACATGCTGATATTGTGTTATCTAGCCAAATGTTATTGGAACCAGCAGATACTGTAATTTTATTACCTGCCACCACTCGCTATGAAGTACCGGGGGGTGTGACGGAAACTTCTACAGAACGGCGGGTAATTTTCAGCCCAGAAATTCCTGGCCCCCGTATTGGTGAGGCGCGTCCAGAATGGGAGGTGTTTGTGGAATTGGCAAAAAGAGTCCGCCCAGATTTGGCAGAGAAGATTGATTTTGAGAATACGGCGGCGATTCGGGAAGAAATTGCCCAAGTTGTGCCATTATACGCCGGGATGCAACACTTACAGCAGACAGGCGATCAATTTCAATATGGTGGTTCGCATTTGTGCTTTGGCTGGAATTTTGCCACAGCTGACGGGAAGGCACACTTTACAGTTTTATCGCCTGCACAAAAGGAAATACCAGAAGGCTGCTTTTTGGTAGCGACACGTCGGGGTAAGCAGTTTAATAGTATGGTGCAAGAACGCAAAGATGCCATTACTGGGGCTTTGCGCGAGGCGGTGTTAATGAATGCGGTTGATGCTGCTAAGTTGAATTTAAAAGATGGAGATCAGGTCATTTTAAAAAATGAATTGGGTGAGTTAACTGGCAGAATTTATCTAGCACCAATTCAGAAAGGAAATTTACAAGTTCATTGGCCTGAAGGGAATGTATTGCTTGATAAAAGTAAGCGATCGCTCGAAGGAGTCCCAGATTACAATGCTGTCGTAAGGCTGGAAAAACTCACCTAAATTATCTTCCAGAAAATTAATATGTTAGGAGCGATCGCAGGTGATATCATCGGTTCGGTATATGAAGTTAACAATATTAAAACCAAGGATTTTCCCTTATTCGATAGGCAATGTCGTTTCACCGATGATACTGTGCTAACTGTCGCAGTAGCCGAAATGATTCTCGATGGTGCAGACTCACTCGACAGTAGTCAATACATCGAGCAGTTTAAGTCTTATTTTCGCCGCTATCCCTACGCTGGTTATGGCAGTACTTTTAGAAGTTGGGCAAACTCTAACGATAGTCAGCCATACAATAGTTGGGGTAACGGTTCCGCGATGCGCGTTAGTCCCATCGGCTTTGCTTTGCATGACTTAGATACCGTCCTCGAAGCCGCTAAAAGTTGTGCGGCTGTGACTCATAATCATCCTGAAGGTATCAAAGGCGCTCAAGCCACAGCCGCAGCTATATTTCTAGCTCGCACAGGTGCTGATAAACCAGCAATTAAAGCTTATTTGCAAACTACCTTTGATTACGATTTAGAAATTACCCTGGACGAAATTCGACCAAATTACAAGTTTGATGTTTCTTGTCAAGGTTCCGTTCCCCAAGCAATTATCGCCTTTTTAGAATCAACTGATTACGAAGATGCAATTCGGAATGCAATTTCTTTAGGTGGTGACAGTGACACCATTGCTTGTATTGCAGGTGGTATTGCTCAAGCATATTATCATGGCTTACCCCCTGCGATCGCTGACCAAGCACTATCTCATTTAAATGATCATTTATATACAATTACTCAAAGGTTTATGTTGCAGTACTGTAACTAGTGCAACAAGGCTGAAGTTCTGACTCAGCACTCAGCCGTAGCTTTTTGAGTTAGCAAATACTCATACACTACGCACACAGTCAACCAAATTAAACCTGCGGCGTAACCAGCAATTACATCACTAGGCCAATGTACTCCCAAATACAACCGACTAAAACCAATAGCCAAAATTAAGATTACCGTCAAAGTGAAAATCTGCGATCGCCATTGGGGAAATTCTTGGGATAAGGAATAGCCGATGCAACCATACACCACTATTGACACCATTGCATGGCCACTGGGAAAACTGTAATGATTCACATTAATAATGTAATCCCACAATGCCGGACGCGCCCTGACAAACAATTCTTTCAACAGAAAATTTAAGCTGATTCCACCAACTGCTGCCATCCCAAAGGTAGTAGCTTGGAGGTAACGGCGGCGATGTAGCAGAATTGCTTCCCATGTTAAACAAGTCAACAATAGCAGTGGTGGTTCAGCGAGAGAAGTGATACCCACCATAATTTTGTCTAGTAAAGGCGTGTGGAGTTTTTGAATCGCTAATAAAATCTGGGTGTCTAAATTATTGGTGTTTAAGATAGCTGTCCCCAAGGATAAAGCCGAAAAAGCTGCGGCTACGGGGATGATTTGACTCCGCGATTGAGTTATAGCAGCATTTGACTGCACAAATAAAGTAATACTTTTACTGGGAATAAATTCTGGTGCGGTACTGGGAGGTAATTGTTTATGACTTCTTGTGTAGTCTAGAACAATATTTTGTAGCATCCAGGCGATCGCATTTGGACTAAAATCTGGCTGAAACAGTACCAACACATTACCTGTTAAATGATTTGCATTGGCTTGCAAAATTCCTTCTTGCTGGGGTAATCGCAATTCTAGATATTTTTTGAGAGTTAGAGAATCAAGCAGTCCCTTGACTTTATATCTAGCTCTACCTTGGATAGAAGTATGTAAGGCTCGAATCAAAGAACTTTCCCCCAGAAGACTGCCAAAATCAGTGTTCATGTTTCTGCTTCACAAATTTTTGTACTAGTTAGCAAAGTCAAGAGAACTGAAAAATCCCTTGCTCACATCGTATCAAGCCTTTCCCACTCTTCACGCCTGATCACAATAGTTATCGAAACATAAATTTTGTGGGCAAATTTTGACAAGTAGTTGATAATTGCGTCAAAGTATCATCAGGAGGAAACATGAGTTTCTATCGTAGTCGGAAAATTGTCGCAGCGTTGTTAATCTCAGTATTATTACTGACAACCGCTTGTAGTCCCAAAACCCCAGGACGGTTTGACCAAGCGCAACAAGAAAGTACTAAACAAAAAAGTGGTCAAGCAGTTGCTAAGACTGCTACCCAGGGAAGTGAATTTAACAAGTTATTCCCCAAATCGGGTGGTGGTTACGATAGCGTATTCACCCAAGAGAAAAAAGGCTTTGCAGAAGCCAAGCTGAAAAAAGCTGGTAAAGAAGTAGCGACGCTATCAATTTCGGATACCAGCAGCACCCCAGAAGCAGCTGCCAAATTCTCTAAAAGTACCAAAAAGATTGCTGGATATCCGGCTGTAGAACAAGGAAAAACCGCAACGGCAGTTTTAGTAGGTAAATATCAAGTCAAAGTTATCTCTAAGGGTACAACATTGACAGCCAGCGATCGCGCTGATTGGATTAGTAAATTCAACCTGAGTGGTTTAGCCAAACTTAAATAATCGCTACTCAAAATCTTTAGACACATAGCATTCCATAAGTTAGGACTATGTTTGTGGCTGAAACTCTTGAAACATTGAGTTACTACTCAGCACTTTGGCATAACAATTGCAACCAAGAGAGGAGATTTTTGTGAACAAACCTATTTTTGAATTAGTTGATCAACTACCCACTGGTGGTTTAACTGTATCTGTGTTGAAGGCTTTAGATTTTGCGGCTCCTGGTGAGTGGCAAAATACTGTTGGTTTTGTGAACACCATCAAAACTGTGACTGGTGAAGAAGATGAAAGTTTAATTCAACAAATTGGCGAACGGGCGATTTATCTGTATAATGACCGTTCCCAAGGCTATCAACGCGCAATGTGGCTTTATCAAACAGTTGATGGTACTGATAAAGCCCTCGGTGCAGCAGCTTTAGCCAACAAAGTCGGTGAAACAATTCCGCTTTTGGGTTTTCTCAACTCGATAACTCCCAAACCAGATAAAGCACAAACCATCGATTTGGCTTTAAAAGTAGTAGCTGAATTGGTAGCTTTCTGCCAAATTAATGGCATTCCCGGAGACAGCATCGGCGATTTTGTTGGTGCTTTAGGAGAGTATAGTGGTGAGTCACTCATCCGCTTGGCGGCATTAGTTTGTATTGATGGCATCATACCTTTAGGGCCAGATTTCATTCAGAAAGCACTATCTTTTATCAGTACCCTTAATCCCCAGGAACTATCACAAAACACGACTTTCAACACCATTCAAGATGCAATTCCTGGTAACGATACTGGCGGTAAACTCGACTTTATTGGTCAAAGTCTTGATTCAGTCAAAGGTTGGATAGGTGGGTTTGTTAGCCAAAATAATTTAACTCAACAAACTGTTACCAGTCACTTGAAAAGTTTTGTAGAGTTCAGCGACGACAAGTTAGATTATTTGGCAGCTTTCTTAGATGTGTCTACCAATTATTATGAGCATACAGGCACACAAACTTTAGCACGTCGTTTAATTGAACGCGCCGTTGCTGAAATTTAGCTAACGTCAATATCAGTCATTAGTTATGGTTATTAACAAATGACCAATGACTAATGACTATTGACCAACTATAGATTTAAATTTTCTGCGATCGCGTTCAAATAAGGCTGAAAAATTACTAAATTTTCCAATTTTTCAAACTTACCTGTTACCGCACCAGGGTCAAAAGCTGTACTAATGATATAAAGTGAATTTCCATCAAAAGCCGCATAACTAATATATTGCTCTTGTAACCCACCTTCAGCTTTAATTCCTGTAAAGCCATAGCGGATTCCTGGTAACTGACTAATTGATATTTCTTCTAATGGATGAGTTGTAAAAATCAGTTTATTGCCGTTACTTTTCTGACGGTCTTTACTCAAAGAAGTATAATAATCTTCCGCCCAAGCTTTCAAGGCGGTGATAGCTTTGCTGTGGTTAGCCGAATTTTTATAATCTAATTTTGAGTCTGGGAGAATGCCTGCATCGGCAAGATGCTTTTGCAAGTTGGGATTTTTACTCACTTGAGCAACACTAATCTCGACTGTACCTAAAACTTCACCTTGAGCAGATACACACAATAAAGGGGCATTTCCCTGACAAGGAATTACTTGCCAGCCACTAGGCACGACAATATTTTTACCTAAAACTTTTTGCCACAAATTTCCTGCTGTGGGCTGAGAAGTTTCTCCCGCCGCAGTTTGAGTAGCTGTCTTGGATGTCGGTGCGGCTTGGTTCTTGGTTTCTACTTTAGTTCCAGTAACGTAGGGAAGCACAAATTTTGCCCCCACTGGCATTAACAAAAGTAAAATTACAGCGATAAAAAGATGATAAACACGCAACATTTTGGGAAAATCCAGGGGCAGAAATTACCGAATTAGGCTACAGAATATAACATTTATAGAGCTTACGCACCAAAATTATTTATGGAGATTGGGTGTAAGGGTTTTGAACACTACACCCTTACAGATAAGTCAAAATTGACATCCTCCCACCACTAATTCGGGGTACCGAATATAGTGGGGGATTCCAAGAATCACTTCTTGGGTTTCCTCTTTCCACGAGTTGACTTGCTTGAAGGAGTTACCTCAC
>NZ_JACJSE010000069.1 GCF_014698045.1 Aulosira sp. FACHB-615 | reverse complement strand
TGATAAGATATCGGGCATGGGCTTGTTGTGGCTTTTGAGTTGTCGTTTGGGAAGACAATAACTCTACTACATCAGCCCTCTCTCTTCATCCTCTTATTTTGGCGAAGGTATTGATAATTAAACCCAGTTGTACGAGGTTCATCATTTACAAGGGATGTACCCACAAGCGGTAGCGATCGCACACCATAGGCAAACCAGCGTCATAGCACTTGGCCAAAGCACGTTTGAACAACTGGTGCTTAGGTGGAGTCGATGGAAATTAGCTGTTTTGGTGTGACTGAAGAATTATAATATTGTTTGCTTGATGTTGAAGTGATGCTAGGGGTATCGGTGAAGCCGTTACCCTTATTTATATTGCTATTTCTATATCCGGAGATAAACAGAATTTACACGGATACTACCTTCAAGCCAAAGTTGACTGGGATTGGAAATATCAATAAGTGTAGCGTGTTGAGTTCCCGCATCATACACTCGATATATATGAAAGTTGTCTCCTAAATCATGAGCCAATTTCCATTGAATACCTGATAGCTTTATCAATTTCTTAGCTCCAGGTTTACTAGACTTAACCTCTATATAATCTTCTCGACTCTTTTCAATTAATTTGATATCATACCCTGCTGTTTCGTGAACTTTGTTTAACCACTGAACCTCAACTACTACTTGACTCCTAATTTTAATCAAAAAACCGTATTGGCCTTCTTCTAATTCGCCTGTAGGATACTTAGCACTAAACTTTCGTCTTAAATATTCAACAGCAAATTTTTCGCCCCAGATGCCACTAGGCTTTGTCCCCTCACTTAACTCATCTTGACCGCTCTCTTGTAGTTCTCTGATTAATTTAAAAATTGGTTGATTTGATGCTAATTCAGATTTACTTTTGCTAAAAGTGGTTTGATCTAAAACAGTTTCGTGTTCAATTAACTCAGTAATAGATGGAGTAATAATAGATTCCTTAACCCTTTCAGTACTGAGATATTCTTGAGATGTAATTATTGTTTGCGGCCATTGAAGAGCCTCAATTTTTTCGACTTCTCTAGGGTCACACTCAGGCTCCCATTGAGTATCTATTTCCAAAGCGTAAATATCTTCAGTAGCAAATGCCTGATCATTTTGATATATATTTGTTAATTGTGATTTAGCTAAAATTTGATCTGGATCTATTTTGTGGTGCTTTTGAGCTGTAAACTCAACGTTTTTATCCGTCGCCTCTGTTATTCCTATAAAATGAGTCTCCGCTAGATAAATACTTGAGCTTTCAAACCACTGTTTTTCTTCAGCAGGTAGCGGCTGAATATTTTTTATTCTCATGTAACTTTCAATTTTGTCTGGGGTTCTTTTATCAAACAGCAACACTAAAAATTCATCCATGCCTTTTGGACAACCAAAGAGTTTAGAAATCTCCAAAGCTAAATAATCTGTATTTAATAAACTGTCTGCTTGAATGTAGAGACTACCATTGTACAGGAAAGCACTTCTTTGAGTACAAGCTGATTGCTCGTTAAGAAGATACTTAATTTCAAGCTTTTTAACTCGGTAACACACTAAATTTTTGAGTTGAATTAGGGTTTGGTTGCCTTTAAGCTGTTCATAAGTCTGGTGTTCTAATTGGTAAAGATAACGTAGAATATACGGTATCAAACTTTTAATCTGCTCAGTCAGCCTTTCTTCCTCAACCCTTTGTACTTGTCCAATTGCTAATTCAGTCTTAATAATTTGAGAAATATGGCGAATCCCAGTTGCTTGAATGAAGTGCTGGAGTTTAGGGTAATAGGATGGAGGAAGTTTGAGGAAAGCTATCTGAGGATTATCTTTAAACAAGTCGTAAATTTCATCATTATCATTTATCAACACATTATTAGCTGTGCAAAAAGTTTCCTGATGCGTCCAAAATATTTGTTGACTTACAAATCTACTCCACCAATCTTCTGAAGTAATATCAGGATTATTTAATTGTTGATAAATTTTAAGCAATATTACTTCATCTTTTTCATCTAACTTGGGCTTTCGAGATAATGCAAGCAACCAATCAGCATAATCCTTTAAGCCAGTTATTTTAACCTTTATTCCTAAGTCTTTAATGAAATCTTGATTATTCAGAGCAATAGCTAAGTATGGAACACTATCCCCTAGTATTGATACCGTTTCTGGTTTAGCCAGAAAAAGTTCAGAAGGTTTAGCTAACTTGTCTTTCGTAGTAGGCAGCCAAGCTGTTGTTTTAATCTTGGTAAACCAATCTGTATCATTAAACTTGCCAGAGTAAAAAGTTCCACTACTATAATAATAATTTTGCCAAGATTTATATTTCTGGTAATATTTCCAATTCCTATCTAAAAGTTGAACCAATTGGCGATTTTTTTCTATATTCTTTGCTTCTAATATTCTTAATATATGTGGTGAACTATAAATAGGATATTCTTTGGAATAATACTGGCGACTATTAGACTTGCCATGTGCAGTTGTTATTTCGACATCTATTTTGGGTAGCTCATTTACTCCTAGCTTAATAAAAAACTCTCTCCACTCTCTAATTGTTTTTGTTTTTTCATTAGAGTCTTTAATTTGCATTGAATCTTGAATATACTCTGATGATAAAAACGAGATATCCTGTATTCCTTCTAGTAATATTTCTAGTTCATTAAAATTACCATAAATATCAGGAAGATAAATGTCTCTTGGACGTAAGTATTGCTGTTTATTTGTTTTAATTAATAGCAAATCTTTCAAATTTTTCAAGCAATCTTTTTGAAGATACGAGTAGGAATAAGGATTGTTCCTTTTGTTAAACTCTTTTTCGTAATCTGCTAAATTATCTTTAATGTAATAAATATATCCTAGAAGTTGATTACCTTTGCTTTTCCAAGAGCCTTCTTGATAAATGGGTAAAATATAATTTTCGATAATTTCGTAAGGGGAAGCATTCTGAAGACCCAATTTTTTAAGAAACTCTATTACTGAATTTCTAGAGTCCTGAACAGTTGATTCAATGAGAGTCCTTTTAACGAATTGAAGTTCCTGTTCAAATTCAAATCCATATAATTCTTTATCTCTCAATGGAAAAAATATTGGTGTCTTATCATTTGAAGCCAATTTGTTATTTTCTAAAAGAATAATTTTTAATTTCTTAAGCTTTGATAAATCTGTTATATTACAATTTTTTAAGTAAATATAGAGATTTATAAACCATGTATCATTTTGTTTTTTAACCCATTCACTATTCTGTAAACACTGCAATAAATCATCAAGACTAAATTTTTTAACCCCAAGAGTTTCAAGAATAGGCAATTTAGCTTTGACTTCGGGGTGAATATACTCTTTGTTTAGAAGTTGTTGCAAATCATTATTAGAGATTAATTCCCTAATTTGCTCATCTGCTTGTACAACCTGAGAAGGAATCTGCCATTTTTCTGATTCAGTTAAAATACATCTACTAGCTTTTAATTTGTTGTATATTTCATTAACTACAGGAATAAAAAACTCATCTTTAACTTCATGAGTTAATGGAATATAGTTGTAATAATTTTTATTAAGCTTAATATCTTGTTTAAATTCCTCTACGGCTGACAAGAATGTAGCAGCAATATTATCTCTTAGCCATTTATTCCAACGTGTATCTTTATGAATATCTTCCCGATTGGCTGGAACTAGAAAATCAGCTTGTATAAGAAACTTAAATCCGTAAGTGCGGGTAGGAAGAAAAGCAAAAACTTTTTGTTCTAATCTTGTATCTGCTGTGCCATTCTCTTGCAAACTAAAGGCAAGAACTAGCTCAGTTAACTTAACATTTTCTCTTTTTTCTTCCCGAATATTTTCAGGTACATTTAAGTTGTTTCTAACCAATTTATAGCAATGCTTAACTATGGATTCGTTAATTTCTTGGATCTCTATTTTTCCATCTAGGTCTATTCGTTTAATTTCGTGAAGCTTATTTGTGACTTGATTATCAATAATAATGTTTTTAACCTGCCGGAGGAAGAGAATTAAAGTATGTTCAATATCACCTAATTTTACTAACTCATCTTTAGCCGATTCTCGAAGTGGTAAAACAATATTAGTTAAATTTAAATCAACAAATTCAGGGACATTTTCAATCCAGTTTGGCACAACAAATCCCAGTTGATCCCTATCATTTTGGTGCTGAAACTTGAACTGAAACCCATTAGAAAAAATTTGAGGTTCATCACTAATACGAAATACTGACTTGAATCCTATCCCCTTTTCACCAATGTATCCTTTTACTTTAGCTTTTGTACTAGCTCCTACATTACAGATAGCTCTAACATTTTCCTCAGTAAATCCAGTTTCATTATTTTTGACAACGATTTTTTGAGAATCTATTGTCAAGATTAGTGTAGGAATAATTTCTTTTTTATACTGGTTATCGTCTGCATTTTGAATAAGTTCAAGGACAAAATGAGTTTCTTTAGAATAAAGGTCTACTGAAAGTCGTTCAAGGGCGCTGTTTAAACTTCTTCTTAAGTGGTTCATGGCTTCTTGAGCAGCTTTTTCTGTCTTTAAGCCAATTCCATATCTGTTTTTAGAGATATCTTCAATAATTTGTTTGGGTGAAAGCATTTGCATATTCTCTTAGTTAATTTTTGCTACAAAACTCAAATTTTTGGTCAGCAATATAACACTCTTGACTGAAACACCTGATTTGAGTCCCATTTTTTTACTATTTATATTCTTCCCTCAAAAGGCTAGTCAAACAATATAGGGCAAAAAATTCTTGAACCTTCAAAGCAAAAATAGTGAAAAATATCCTGCTGATTGTTCTTCTGCCGATTAACAAGAAGCTTTTTTTATTGCTGCCTGGACTTGAGAATTTTACGCTTACTCGCGTTTGTACTGTTCTTGGGCGATGTCTTCGACAAGCCGCAAAGCGTCTACGCATTCTGTCCAGAAGACTTCCACCACCTTCCTCTGTTCGGGAGTAGAAGCGAATACGAGAGAGTGCTTACCCTTCAAGGTTGTCGGTGGGTGCAGGGAAATTGAAACCGCTTCGCCTCGTATTTGTCCGGCGTAGCATGAGGTGTAGATCATACTGCTTTCGTTAAATCGAATTGAGTAATATAAGCAAAGCGGATACCATTGGGGTTGCCGTTTGCGGTAGCGTCTCTAAAAGAGAAGGCATCGCCCAACTTCAGCCCACCATCAGCTTTTGGAAAAGCGCAACTGCCGTCAGTTGTTGTCAAAGCAGGTGAGTGCCATTCAACTTTGTAGAAACAGGACTCTTTAATAATCTGAAGACCCAAAACTGTGCGAATTTTAGAACCCTCACCAAACTGGAACTTGACTAATTCACCTATTGTGAATACAGGTGTTTCAATGCGTAGCGGTAAAATCTGGCCAGTAACAGTAAGTTCACTTTCATCAACTGAGATAATCCCCCGTTCGCTTGCAATAGAGTACCGCCAGCCCTCGTCTAACCATTCGATTCCACAGCAGTAACCGACTATTTTTCTAGGATTGGGGATATAAACCTTTTCTAACAGGCTGACGAGTATTGGTGGGACATCCTTACCCCAGGGCGGTGATATGTACCAGCAAGTTTCAAGTGAGTGAATCATGTTTGTCATACAATTGCCCCTGATAACTGTTGTTGAATGTGAGCGAATAACTGCGCGGCGAACTTTGGCGGAACCGAATACCCAATGATTGATCCAGCCGTAGCAGCTTGCGGTGGCAATTCGTACCAAGACGGAAACCCTTGCAAAATGGCAGCAGCTTCAATTGATAAAGACTTAACAGTGCCATCTGGCAACCAAATATCAGCAAATTTATTTCTATTGCACCCTTTGTGATCGGTGAAATGCGATCGCACAACAGTATTAGCGGGTTTATGCCCAGGCTTGTACTTGAGTCCATTCCGTCCACCAACCCGTTCTATCAGCAGTGGTGCGGGGTCATTCGTAGCCAAAAATCTTTCTACCGCTTGCTGCTGCCCTGCGAGTAATTGGGAATCGGGCATTGTAGAAATGAGATGAGCGATCGCGCCATACCAACCGATAGGGCCAGATGTTGATGGTAATGAGATAACCCTTTCCCGGCAAGCCACCAGAACCAAACGTCGTCGCGCCTGGGGCAAGCCGAAGTCTGCCATGTTTACCACGCTGTAATTAACGTGATAACCAAGGGATTCCAAAGCATCCAGGATAATGGCGAAACTTTGACTGCTTTGATAACGTGGAACATTTTCTAAAGAAAAAACCCGTGGACGCAACTGCCGAATAGTTTCAGCTACTGCTTGCGCTGCGGTCAAATCATCATCCGTTTCTATTGCAATCCCAGCTTTGGCTGTGTGGGCTTGAGAAAAGTTGGCACACACCGGGGAGGCATGGAGGTAGTCGGGGTTGGCTGGAAACCCAATAAATCCTAACCGTGCTACTTCCTGTACTGTTTGCTGGATTACTTTGCAACCATACTCGCTGAAGTTGCGGTGGTGAGAGGTGGCGATCGCCTGACTCAGTTGCGGTTTTGTTGGGTCGTGTTCTACCGCAATGACCGGACGAATGCCAGCTTGCATCATCCCCGCTTCTACACCGCCGCCACCCGCGAACAACACAACAGCGATCGGTGCATTGGCCGGAAGGATGGGTTTAGAAGGAGATTGTTTTTTTTCTTTGGCTCGTTTGATGAAGGCAATGATGTCATCTCTGGTAGATCCGGAGCGTTGCATTTGGAGAATGAGAGTAACTGCACCACAAGGGATAGAGCCAATAGAGCGACCTTTCCAAACACCATTAACTTTTACCTCCCAGCTATACCCCCAACGCCAGAGTCTAGGATTCTCAGGATCGCGTTCACCAATTACTCGTGGGTAATGCACTGTTGAACCATCTTGTAGCTTTTTGGTTTCGGTGTACTTATATAGGCAACCTTGACTACGAAGGGATGAGCTTTTAAGGTCGTCCTCTAAGAATTTTTCGGGTGTCGCAACAGACATAGTGAGCATTCCCGTATGTGTGAACATGAGGCGAGTTCTATCAAGGTCAAGCGATCGTCTTTGACGTTGCCCTTAGCATCGCCGCTTTGACCAATTCATCCGGCACATCAAAAAGACCCAATTGCCCAATGTATGGAATCGGAGTGATAGAGCGTGGATTCGCCAATTTCCAGTGGTATTGTTCAGCCATCCCCCAACCAGAAGCAGTCGGTGAGAACAAGCAACCGACCACTGTAACCACACCAATGATTTGACCTCGGCGCAGCATTTTTAACTCTGGTAATGAAACACCCATGTTTTGAGAAAATTCAAAAGCTTGTTGGTATTCTTTTTTGGTACATTTTGAGGCAGCGTGAATGAGAATATCGCCTCGGTAATGAGTGGGCCAAACTCGGTTCTCAATATCTTTATTGGCGTAAATGATTGCCCATGCCCAGGGTTGGCGGACTGACAGTGCTTTCATATTGCTAAAACTGAAGTAGTTGAATGTATGCGTCCAATGCTGCAATAGCCGGATGAAGCTGCGGTTGAGACTTCAAACCATTGCAGATAACCGCAGTAACCCCAAGTTCACCAAAAGTAAATCCAATGCTGGACTGTCGAGCCGCGCAGTGGTTGATGATGGTCAACAGCAGAAAGTTCAATTGTCTTAAAATTAAATCTTCACTGTTGATATAACGCCAAGGATGGGAATAAAAGCATTCTTCAACTTGGGGTAAAATCCTGACTTTGAATCGATAATCTCGTTCTGTAGCTTGACATTCATCTGGCGCAAGAGTAGCCCATTGATGAAGCAGTTTTTGGTAGATGGTACTCATATTTTGATTTCCAGCTAGTTTATTAAAACCCCCGACCACGAGACAAATTCTTGAAAGAGATAAACTGATGATCGAACAAAAGCTTGACAGTGCCAGTAGGGCCATTGCGTTGCTTGCGAACAATTAACTCAGCAATGCCCCGATCTGGGGTATCTTCGTTGTACATTTCTTCACGGTAGAGCATGATCACAACATCGCTGTCTTGCTCAACAGCACCACTGGAACGCAAATCGCTGAGTATGGGACGTTTATCGTTGCGGTGTTCAACTTCACGGCTTAACTGGGATAGAGCCAGAACTGGTACATCCAAATCTTTAGCGAGTTTCTTCAATCCCCGGCTGATTTCGGCAACACGTTCGGTCATATTAGCTCTAGAGTCAGCAGCTTCAGCCATTAGCTGTAAGTAGTCCACAATCACAAGCCCAACACCACCGTAATGGGATGAAATTCGACGGACTTGACTACGGATTTCATTGAGAGAAGGACAAGATTCGTCGTTGATGAAAATCTGTTGTTCACTCAGTTGAGAGATCGCCCCACTCAAAGGTTGCCATTGACCCTCAGAAATAGCGCCTCTTTCGAGAAAATTGTTTTCAATGCCGGATTCACTGCTCAAAAATCGCTGTACGTATTCTTCAGTTGACATTTCCAAGCTGAAAACGCAGATAGGGAATTGACCAGTTTTGGCAACATTGAGAGCGAGATTACCAGCCAAAGCAGATTTACCAACAGAAGGACGAGCAGCCAGCACATACAACCGCCCTTTACGAAAACCACCGCCGAGTAAACTGTCCAGGTCATAAAATCCAGTAGACAGTGCCGGAGCAACTGTACCCGCATGACGCGCCTCAATTTCGATGAAAGTGTTGGCCAGGGCATGAGAAATGTGAACCAAGTCAGAGGCATTCTGTTCTGAAGCAATGCCGTAGACTTTTTGTTCGGCTTGGTCAAGGACATTGGTGAATTCGGTTTCGGTGGCATAACCGAGTTGCACAATTTCAGTGCCGGCTTTGATTAACTGCCGCCGTTGGTATTTCTCCATGACCAAATCAGCCAAAGCATCAATGTTAACGGCTGTGACAGTGCGATCTACCAGTGTGGCCAGTTTATTGCGTCCACCGATACGGAACAACACACCATTGTCAGACAACCAGTTGGTGATGCAAAGCAAATCCGTTGGTAGCCCTTGGCTGTACAGTCTTTGTGCGGCTTGATAGATGTCTTTATGAGCGTTGACGTAGAAAGCATCCGGTAGTAAGCGATCGCTGATTCGGCTCATGGCAGCAGGGTCAAGCATAATGCCGCCAAGTATTGCTTCTTCAGCTTCAATGCTTTGTGGAGGTAAGCGGTCTTGTTGGGATGTAAAGTTTAGTTCGTGTGTCATAATTTACCTTGTTTGGAACATAAATGACGAATTGTTTTTACGCTGCATTCGGATGCAAATACGCATACATAGCGGGATAATTGATTTGCAACCAGTTCAACCAACTTTCAGTAGCACCTGTATGTTTTTGGTCATAGCGAATGCTAAAAGAGGCGATCGCGTTTTCCTTGCCGATTTCATCCATGCGGTCTAGAAGTTCGCTGAAGGTGGCCTTATGCCAATCAAGTGAACGATTCGAGTAGTAGCCGATGGGTTGGTCGTTGGCTGTTGATTCTTCAGACGTTTGCGGGGCTGATTCCATAACTTTTGACCAATAGACCAGCAGTTCTTCTAAACCAGCTTTACTCACCTCCCAATTGCTGATGGATTTGATGACAGTGGGGATTTTTTGCTGCCAATCAACCTTGTCCCACCCGGCTCTCTCTTTAGCGATTAACTGCACCAAACGGATATCGCAGGTTTGGTAAATCTTGTCCCTGGTCGCAGTACGCCAGGGAAAACGCCAACAGCGCATTCTGATTTCGTTTTTGTAAACTGCGGGTAATGGCTCAGATGCCATAATGCGGGGGTCGAGCAGGATGTGGTTGAGCAAATCATCAATCGACTGAAATTTTGGTTTGCTTGGCTTATTGTTCGATTGTTCGTTTTTGTCGAACGACCCCGCCGCTATATTTGGTCTGTTTAAGGGAATGTCTGTGTGATGCGAAGTCTCGGATTGATTTGACAACGAAGCGAGAGATTCAGGAATTGGTTCTTTTTCCTGGTTTGGTTGTAAGTAAGAGTCAGTTTCTTCACACACACAT
>NZ_JACJSE010000068.1 GCF_014698045.1 Aulosira sp. FACHB-615 | reverse complement strand
AGCTTTTCCAACATCGAGCGGTTTCAAATTACAGGCACATTAGCCAATGATACTATTACCACAGGTGATGGGAATGACACCATTAGTGCTGGCGCTGGTAATGACATTATCAACACTGGGAATGGAAATGATCGCCTCATCGGTGTCGCTCAAAACTCTGTCAATCCTGGATTAGGAGAAATTGATGTTCTCCAAGGAGGTACAGGTGGAGACATTTATGTTATCGGTAATGCAGCTACTACTTTTTATGATGATGGCAATAGTACTACCGCAGGTATAACAGATTATGCCCGCATTGTTAGCTTTAATGTTAGTGAGGATATCATTCAACTTACAGGCCCAAAAAGTAATTATATCCTGGGTTCATCTCCTATCAATAACATTACAGGCACAGCAATTTATATTAAAAAGCCTATTGGTGAACCAGATGAACTTATTGCCATTGTTGAAGGAGTTACAGGATTAAACCTCAACTCCAACGTTTTCATCGAAGCACAAAACGAATCGGGTTTACTTTCCTTTAGTCAGGCTACTTTTAGCACTCCTGAAAGTAACAACGCCACCATTACAATTACTCGTGAACAAGGAACTGTTGGTGCAGTTAGTGTAACTTTGGCTTTGACTAATGGTACAGCTATTGCCCCTAGTGATTATGACAATACTAGTATCACTGTGAACTTTGCAGATGGTGAAAACAGCAAAACTATTACTATTCCTATTGTTAACGATAATATTTATGAATCCAATGAAACAGTTAATCTTACCTTGATTAACCCTACCAATGGCGCATCTTTAGGAACTCAAAAGACAGCCAATTTAACTATTGTTGATAACGATGCCCTCCCAGGAACAATCGCCTTTAGTGAAACTAACTACAGTGTTAGCGAAGATGGTACGCCTATTAATCAAGTAACTCTTACTCGTACTGGAGGCAGCGATGGGGTCGTCAGTATTACTGTAGTTCCTACTAACGGCACAGCAACAGCACCTAGTGACTTTATTAGCAACCCGATTACAGTTAGCTTTGCTAACGGAGAAACTAGTAAAACAGTCACAATACCTGTAATTAATGATACTGTTTATGAAAGTAATGAATCTGTTAACTTAGCTCTTAGCAATCCTATTGGTGGGGCAACCATTGGCGCACAAAATACTGCCATCTTAAGTATTGTGGATAACGATGCGTTTCCTGGAATTCTTGCCTTTAGTAGCGCCAACTATAGTATTAATGAAGACGGCACGCCGATTGCGGCAGTGACTATTAACCGTACAGGTGGCACAAACGGCGACGTTAGCGTTATCCTCACACTTAGTAATGGGAGCGCGATCGCACCCGATGACTATTTCAATACTCCCACTAATGTCACTTTCGCTAGTGGTGAAACTTCTAAAACTATTAATATACCTATTGTTAATGATACAGTTTATGAACCAACAGAAACTATCAACCTCACCCTATCGAATCCTACTAATAGCGCAATATTAGGTACACAAGTAAACGCAGTTATAAGTATTATTGACAATGATGCTGTTCCCGGTACTATAGCTTTCTCCCAAGCTACCTATAGTGTTAATGAGAACGGAACACCGATTAGTCAAGTTACCCTAACTCGTACTGGTGGAAGTGATGGCGAAGTTAGTGTTCTTTTAACACCAAGTGGTGGAAGTGCCACTGCCCCTGATGACTATAACAATACCCCCATTACCGTTATCTTTACTAATGCAGAGACATCAAAAACTGTCAGCATTCCTATTGTCAATGACAGCAAATTTGAAGCCAATGAAACCATTAACTTAATTCTCAGCAATGCGACAGGTGGCGCAACCATTGGCATTCAAAATAATGCAACTCTAACGATTGTCAATGACGATCCTTTCTTACCTGGAGCGATCGCTTTTAGTGCGGCTAACTATAGTGTTAATGAAGACGGAACACCCATCAACCAAGTTACTCTAACTCGGACTGGTGGAAGTGATGGCGAAATTAGCGTTCTTTTAACGCCGAGCAACGGAAGTGCTACTGCGCCTAATGACTATAACAATACACCTATTACAGTCATCTTTGCTGATGGAGAAATCAGCAAAACCGTTACAGTCCCCATAGTTGATGATACGAAATTTGAAGCGAACGAAACCGTTACACTTTCTCTCTCCAATCCCACAGGCGGTGCAACTCTTGCCACTCAGCAGACAGCAACCCTCACTATCATTAATAATGATGCTCCTCAGCAAGGCATTTTAGCCTTCAGCAACCCCACTTACATTATTAATGAAGACGGTACGACAGCAAACCAAATCACCGTTATTCGTACTGGGGGAAGTGATGGGGAAGTCAGTGTTACTGTTAATCTAAGTGACGTAACAGCAACAGCACTCAGTGACTACGCTAATACACCTATTATAGTCATCTTTGCGGATGGGGATACAACACCCAAAACAGTCGCTATTCCCATCAATAATGATACCCTAGTCGAAAATACAGAAACTCTCAACCTCACACTAACTAATCCTACGGGTGGTGCAACTATTGGTGAGCAACAAACGGCTGTTGTAGCAATTGCGGATGATGATGTACAACTCAATTTCAGCGCAAGTAATTATACTGTCAGAGAAGACGGAACTGCGGTTACTAACATCATTGTAACTCGGACAGGACGCGCAACAGGTGCAGTTAGTGCAACCGTAACCTTTACTGATGGTACAGCAATAGGATGCGGTTGTGCTGCTAATTCTGTAAATAATGACTTTTATAATGGCTCATTTGTTGTAAGTTTAGCGGATGGTGAAACCAGTAAAGTTATCCCTGTTGAATTAGCAAGTTTAGGCGGTACTAATGCCATTCGCATCCGCAATGATGCCAAAGTAGAAACAAATGAAACCTTTACTATTAACCTTACTAATCCCACAAGTGAGGCAACCATTGGTAATCGCAGCAGTGCAGTCATTACCATTCTTGATGATGATGTAGAATTGGCCTTTAGTGCAGCTAATTTCAGTGTTCGTGAAAATGGACAGGCTATAGCAGCTGTAACTGTAACTCGTAATGGACGTTTAACAGGAGATGTAGGCGCAAGTATTACCTTAAGTGGCGGAACTGCTTCTTATCCCGATGACTATAGCCAAACAGTTATTAACTTTACCTTAGAAGATGGTGTTACCAGTAAAGTCATTGAGATACCGATTCAAAATGATATTCTCGTAGAACCGGATGAAACAGTTACTCTCACACTAACTAGTCCTACTGGTGGTGCAACGTTAGGAAATCAAAATACAGCAACTTTAACTATTGTTGATAATGGTACAACACCCTCATTAAGCGTATCCATCAATAAAGATACTGTTGCTGAAAGTGCAGGAATTAACGCAGCAATTGGAACTGTCACTCGAAATATTGTTACAAATGAGGATTTAGTCATTACCCTAAATTCTAGCGATACTACAGAAGCAACTGTACCACTTCAAGTCACTATTCTAGCTAATCAAGCTTCTGCAAATTTTGCTATTAATACGATTGATGATGGGGTAGCAGATGGAGCGCAAACAGTTAATATTACGGCTTCAGCAAATGGATTTAATAGCGGTTCACGCAATATTACAGTAACAGATATTAATGTACCAGATTTGGTGGTTTCTAGTCTCTATACAACGACACCATTATTAACTGGAAAACAAGCAAGTTTTAGATATAGAGTTGAAAATAAAGGACTTTCATCTGTTATTACTTCTGAAGACAACCCCTTAGTAGATCGAATTTATCTATCAAAAGATACTCAATTAGATAATGGTGATACTTTATTAGGAGAATTTAAGATTAATGCTAATATCCCTGTTGGACAGTTTTACGAACGGAATTTACCCTTTTTTACGCCTAAGAATGCTGGGACTTTTTATCTAATTGGCGTAACAGATGCCACCAATATTCTTGGTGAAGGTGGTAATATTGGTGATAATAATAATACAACTATTACACAAATTAATGTGTTACCTGCTTATCGTGCCGTTGTTTCTACTGACGTAGAAGTGGGAATTGCAGGCCAATCAGTTAATTTGCGAGGTCAAGCATTAAGTAATGCAGATAATTCTCCAATTGCCTTTGAATTTGTCACCATTAAGGTTGAAAATAACGGAATTCTTCGAGAGTTAAACGCATTTACTGATGCTAATGGTAATTTTGTCCGCGCATTTAATCCCCTACCCACTGAAGGTGGACAATATAAAATTAATGCCTATTTTCCTGGCAACCCCACCGAAGATAACGTACCGGAGGACACTTTTAAGCTGTTGGGAATGCGGTTTAATACAAATCAAGCATCTCATAAAGTAATTGCAGATTCTCCCTTTACCGCTTCAGTCAATTTACAAAATCTCACCGATATTGGTTTAACGGGAATTACCGCCACTGTTGATAGTGTGGTGAATGGATGGGATGTGCAAGTTAATGCACCTATAAATTTAGCAGCTTCGGGTCAAAATACCCTTACCTACACCATTACTGCGCCGAATGATTCTGTAATTACTCAGGATACCTTTAATATCAAGCTCACCAGTGCAGAAGGAGTCACCACTACTTTACCCATTGCTGTGAATTTAGAGCGAATTGTCCCTCGTTTGGTTGCTTCTAGCAATCTCTTAAGTAGTGGAATGTTAAAAGGTAATCAAACAGTCGTTGAGTTTGATGTCACTAATGAAGGAGGTGCAATTGCAGAAGATATTCAGGTATTATTACCAGATGCACCTTGGTTAAAGTTAGCATCACCTGTCACGATTGATAAACTAGGAGTTGGTGAATCAACAAAAGTCACGCTCTTACTGACTCCCGATACCAATTTAGAAATAGGGGAATATAAGGGAAATGTAGTCTTAGATGCGGCAGGAAATGATGGTGATCTTTCCCTTGGCTTTAATTTCCGAGCGATTTCTGATGCAGTAGGTAGCTTGCGGATCAATGTTGAAAATGAGTTAACCTACTTTGCGGAGGGTTCACCCAAGTTAGCAAATGCAACTGTTATCTTGCGAGATTATTTTACAGGCAATGAAGTGCGCCGTGTCGTTACCGACAATACAGGAATAGTCTCTTGGGATGGCATTGCTGAAGGATATTACAAGTTAGACATTACTGCTGATAAGCATACTTCCTATAGTCAGACATTGAAAATCGATGCAGGGGAAATTGAAAACGTTAATTCATTCCTCTCACGTCAGACGGTTAAATATATTTGGACGGTAACTCCCACTGAAATTCAGGATGAATACAAAATTAATGTTGAAAGTGTTTTTGAAACTAATGTTCTTGTTCCAACAGTAGTTATTGATCCTCCCCAGATTGATTTGGCAGAATTAACAGAAGTGGGTCAAGTGATGCAGATTAATTTAACTGCCACTAATTATGGGTTAATTGCAGCTAAAGACATCAATTTGGGGATACAAAGTCATCCTTTTTATAAATTTGAGCCGCTTATTAATGGAATCGATACATTAGCAGCTAAGAGTTCTTTGACGATTCCAGTCCGTATTACTAAAATTGGTGATTTTGATAGTATAAACAACAGTTTAAACGGATTCAAAACGCTGTCATCATCAGAAAACTCTTTTATAGAAGACCCTTCCATTCCTTGCGTTATTACGGCAGGAATTAGTTTTTCTTATGAATGTAGTGGTGAAACCATTAAGAGAGCTATTCCTGTTCCCTTTCTAAATGCGGAAGGCAATTGTCATCCTGTTATCTACTCAATATTAGGTCAAATAGGGCGTGGAATAGACGAACTATTAAAGTTATTTGATAGAGGGGGTACTGGTTCAAGTGGTCGCTTTGGTAATAGTGGAATTATTATTGATACTGGTGAAATTCAACAAGCAGCTGATTGTGACCCGTGTAAAGAGAAAATTAAACAAGCTATTATTGATTGCGTGGTTAAAAAAGTTGGTTTGAATATTTTAATTTCAAAACAAGTCAAACCTAAGACAATTGCCAATTGTATTATCAATATTATTAAAGCCTGCCCTGATTTTTTTAATCCCTTGGGAAATACCCTTAGCTCATCCACAATTACAACCTCTTTTTTGCAGAGTACATTAGATGAACTTGAGCAAGAGTTGGCCAATTTAAAGCCATTGATTGATACTCATATTTTCCTGTTTGGTAATGAAGTTTGGATGCAATCGGGAGAAGAAGATCCAAGCGTTTTTGCGAATTGGGTGGAAACCTTTGAAGGATTTATCAATCTAAGTAACTATAATAAGGAAAACTTAGTTGACTGGTTAGATACTTATGACAATTTGATTAGAAGTCTACTAAGAGAAACTTCTCGTATTTCAGATGTGGAACGTAATGAGTTGCTACAAACAACTCTTCCTAGCGGAATATCAGCAAGCGATGTTAATCGCCTCATAGATCGCTGGAACAGAACTTTTGACTATTATGAAGCTAATATATTCAATTTGGGTGATGTACCAGATGGACAAAGTTCTGACTTCATTGCATTAGATGTTTGGAAAGAACTTTTAGCTGCTGCACGAAAAACAATTGAGATATCCGAAGCATCTGGCTTTACAGATCCAATAGAACAAGCACTTGAATCTATAGATAATTTGCAGGAAGTATTAAACAGCGATAGTAATGGTGTTTGTGCTAAAGTCAGCATCAAAATTGACCAAGACGCAGTAATGACCCGTTCCGCCTTCCTGGGCGAACTAGAAATCGACAACGGTAACACCACAAACCTAGAAAACCTCACCGTCACCCTGCAAGTCAAAGACGCACAAGGTAACATAGTCAACAACCTCTTCGGCATTACCAACCCCATCCTGAAAAACATCACCGCCATTGACGGTACAGGTATCCTCACAGGCGATGACCCCAACACCCCCCAAGATGAAGGTATCGGTAGCGCACAATGGACATTCATCCCCACAAACCTCGCTGCGCCGGAAGTTCCCACTCAATACAGCATCGGTGGTACACTCTCCTATACCGAAAACGGTCAACGCATCACAGTCCCCTTACTATCCACCCCCATCACCGTCTATCCCCAAGCGGAACTCTACCTCGACTACTTCCAGCAACGCAACGTCTACGGTGATGACCCCTTCACCGACCAAACTGAAACATCAGTCCCCTTCTCCCTTGGTGTTCTCGTCAAAAACCAAGGTAAAGGCGACGCAAAAAATCTCAAAATCACTTCCGCCCAACCGAAAATTGTTGACAATGAAAAAGGCTTGCTGATTGACTTCCAAATTATCGGTAGCCAAGTCAACAACGAAACTGTCAACCCTTCCTTAACTGTTAACTTCGGCAACATCGCCGCCGGACAAACCGCCGTCGCTGACTGGTTACTCAAGTCAAGTCTGCAAGGCAAGTTCATCGAATACAAAGCCACTTTTGAACACGTCAACGGACTCAACAACCCTGAACTTTCTCTAATTAAAGAAGTCAAAATTCACGAACTAATTCGCAAAGTTCGCGCCAACGATGACAACCTGACAGACTTTTTAGTTAACGATGTCTTTGATGCCAACTTCGACCCTGATACCCTCTACTTCAGCAGTGGCACAACAGCACCCGTAAAAGTCGTTACCAACGCCACCACAGACGGTGCAGCAACGTTTGAAGATTTAACAGTCCAACTCAGTGCCACTGTAGAATCAGGATGGACTTATCTGCGCCTCAATGACCCTGGTAACGGACAATTCCAAATTAAAAAGGTACTGCGTAGCGATGGTACAGAAGTCATTTTAGACAACGTGTGGACAACAGACCGAACCTTCCCCGCCACAGGTCGTCCCATCTACGAAAATATCTTACATTTACTCGACAACAACACCACAGCCGGCACACAAACCTACACCATCACCTACACCACAGGCGACCAAACCCCGCCCAAAGTCCGCGAAATTGTCGATGTTGACCCCAACCCCCGCAACACTCCCGTTAACACCTTAGATGTTGTCTTCACCGAACCCATCAAAACAGCCACCTTTGACACCAGTGACATCACCCTCACCCTAGATGGTGTTGCAGTTAATACCAACAACCTCAGCATTACCCCAGTTAACGCCAACACCTACCGCATCGGTAACTTACAAGGCATCACAGGCAATGTGGGACAATATCAGCTGAGTGTGAATGCCGCCGGAGTGCAAGATTTTGAAGGAATTTCCGGGACAGGAGTTGTTACCGAAAATTGGATTTTCACAGGCGAACGTCCCACCGTCGCTTCCATTTCTGGCTTCACCTCCAACCGCCTCAAAACACCAGTTAACACCGCTACCGTCTCCTTCACCGAAGCCATTAACCCCAGCAGCTTCGACTTTAGCGATTTGTTCCTCAACCGCAATGGTGGCGGTGATTTAATTAAGAGTACCGTTACTATCACCCCAATTAACGCAACTACTTATCAAATTAATAACCTGGGTGATTTAACTAATGTTGATGGTGAATACTCATTTTTAATTAATGCTAGAGGTGTCACAGATACCGACGGTAATACAGGCGTAGGTGCAAAAGGATTTACCTGGACATTAGATACAAATGCCCCCAGTCTGCTATCAATTACCGATGTCACCAGCCCCCGCAATACTAAAGTTTCTACTCTCGATATTGCCTTTTCCAAATTAATTGACTCGACAACTTTTGATCTGAGTGACGTTATTCTCACCCGTGATGGCACAACTAATTTAATTACCAATGGTGTCAGCTTTACTCAACTGAATAACACAACATATCGCTTCAGTGGTTTAAATGGGTTACAAACTACTGATGGCACTTATAGTTTTACAGTTGTGGGCAGTGGTATTAAAGACACAGCCGGAAATATTGTGACTAATTCCCTGTCTGAAAATTGGACATTAGATACAATTGCGCCTAATGCTGCGACCAATATTCAAGTAACAGCAAATCTTAACCCATCCGGCATTGCGAATGGAACACAAGACGGTGAGATTGCTTCGCTGTCGCTCGCAATGACAAATACGAGTTTAGGCATCCTCAATGAATTTGGTCAAGTTCGAGTCAATAGTACATCAATAAATATCTCTGGTTCTTTGGATGAAACTGGCTTAAAAGTTTACATCCGCGATAAAAATATCAATCAATCTCTAGGACAAGCCACTGTTAACGGCACTAACTTTAATAGCACCGTACAATTATCTGGTGCAGGTGCAAGAGAATTAGAAATTCAAGTTGTAGATGCAGCCGGAAATACAACAACCACACCTCTGAGTATCTTTGCTGATGTCACCGCACCAACATTAATTAACTTCTTAAATATTCCATCACAACCTGTTACTACTCCTGTTGGTGCTGTTGATGTTCAATTCTCCGAAACTATTAACTTGTCTACCTTTAACTATCAAGACATTACCTTAACTCGTGATGGTGGCACGAACTTAATAACTAATGCAGTCACAATTAGTAATGTTTCTGGAACAACTTACCGCATCAACGGCTTAGAAACTCTCACCCAAACACCCGGAACTTACAACCTACAAATTAACACCCCCGGCATTCAAGACTTAGCCGGAAATGCAGGTATTGAACCAAAGAATACCACCTTTACCATCCAAGGTGCAGCCACTCCAGGGGTAACAATTACACAATCTAACGGTAGCACTAATGTAGTAGAAGGTGGCGCAACCGACACATACACAGTTGTCTTAAAAACTCAACCCACTGCTGATGTCACTATTACCCTAAATACTGGTAGTCAAATTACCACCAATAACACTACCCTCACCTTCACGGCTGCTAACTGGAATACTCCGCAAACCATCACAGTTACAGCCGTTAACGACACCACCCCAGAAGGAAACCACACAGCTACAATTACTCACAGCATTAGTAGCAGTGACAACAACTACAACGGCTTAACCTTGCCCAATATCAACGTCGCCATCCAAGATAATGATGCCGAAATTCGCGGTACTGTTTGGAACGATGTCAACGGCGACGGTATCAAAGGTAACGATGAACCCACCCTACTAAGCTGGACAGTTTACCTAGATACCAATAACAACAGCCTATTAGATGCAGGTGAAACTTCCACCCTCACCGACTCCCAAGGTAATTACACCTTCAACGACCTCCGCCCTGGTAATTATACAGTTGCCCAAGTCGTCCAAAATGGTTGGAAACAAACTTACCCCATCATTAACATTACAACTACCGCATCCACGACGGAAATCTTTACTCCCAGTGATCCCCTCAGTGTCACCAGCAACACCCAAACCACCACAGCCACTAACTTAATTAACCTTGATGACTTCCTCGCAGATAGCCGCTTTGCCCATATCAAAGGTCAAGGTTACACCACCGTCATCATCGACACTGGCATTGACTTAGATCATCCCTTCTTCGGTGCAGATAATAATAATGATGGCATAGGCGATCGCATCATCTACCAATACGATTTCGCCGACAACGACAACGACGCAAGCGACAAAAACGGACACGGTTCACACATCGCCAGCATCGCCGCCAG
>NZ_JACJSE010000067.1 GCF_014698045.1 Aulosira sp. FACHB-615 | reverse complement strand
GGGTATTGCCACGACTCTAAACGGACACGGATCGACTGTAAGACTACTTCGGTAGTAAGTTGAAATGATGTGTCAAGAATCCCCACGCCTTTAGGATGGGGAGTATGTCAAACACCACCATCAGCAACATTAACCTACACCCTCACAGAGAAACCAAAATCATTCCCGCTAATTCTGTGGAGGAATCCAAGCCTAAATAAACAAACTTAATAACCAATAAAAAATCGCCCGTTCAAGGCGATCGCTGGTGCATTAGAGTAATCAAAATAATCTACCGAATATTAGGAGAATACCATGAAAACACCAGTTATTACAATTACAAAAAATTTACACAATTTTCCTAATTCTTATCATTTTAAATGGGATAATAGTATTAATGAAAATGTCTCTGCGTTGCTTGCAACAACCAGAGACGCGGCAACCTATATCGGAGGTCACAGAATGATTATATCAGGCGGTGCGCTATGAGAGAATCATGTATTTCTCATGCGCCAAGACAGCCCATAGCGGTTGTCAGAGAAGATTATTACTTACTAATGAATAAAGACTGTGTAGCTGCTGCTATCCTCAATATTTTTGAATACTGGGCTAATGGCGCGATCGCTTGCAACTCAAAAGAAGAAAATCCGTGTGTTGGTGTAAGGACAGCCAAAGAGTTTGAAGAAATGCTGCTTGGTATGTCCACAGAAAAACATATTAGGAAGCGGTTACACCAGCTTGAAGAGATGGGTTTTATTCAAACTAGACAGCCAGTAGCACATAGAAAAAGTCTTGAATACCGTTTCATGGTGTCAGCTGTCCAAAAAGCCCTCAACAAAGCCAACGGTCAAACGACCGAGGGGATGGATGAAAGCCAACGGTCAAACGACCGCAGTCCCAACGGTCAAACGACCGCAGGGATGGATGAAAGCCAACGGTCAAACGACCGTTGCACTATATATAGAAAATATCTAATTAAAGAAGATCAAGAAGAATCCCCCCCTACCCCCCAAAGGGGTGAATGCGTTGAGGACGGTGAGAGCTTGGAACCGGATCAAAGCAATGCCAAGCCTGTAGTTACGCTGTCAACCCAGCCAGAGTTATTGGTTCAAAGCGAAAATCCATCATGTGGTTCAATAGTTCCGGCGGCGTTCGATAAAATCGAACAATTGAATAAGGTAACGGACGCGCAAATTAAAGCTTGGTTTCTGGAAGTCTACCAACAAGAGAAACCCTCAAACTTTACCGAGCATAAAGAGATTAGTTCTGCTCACTTAAAGAAAATCAAACAGCTTATTAAAGAACATCCCCAGGACGCGATCGCTAAATTCAAAGATGCACTTATCTGGGTACGTGAACAGAATGATGGCTGGTGGCGCGACAAGCAGATTTCGCTATCCAACCTCATGACAAATGGCAAGGTAGCAGAGTACGCCGACAAGCACGCCACGGCGATTAAGTACGATCGCGCCTACAAAGACAGGGTAGAGGGACGCGCCCCGTCAAAGGACTTAAAGCGGATTATGCCGGACGCGATCGCTACCCAAGCTCAGTATGAGGAAGCTTATGAAGCCGAGCGACGTAAACAGGAATTGATTGATGTTTATGACTACAGGCCAGTAATTGCAAGGCTGAGGAGATTTTGAGCGATGCTGTCAGATAAGATTTTTGCAAAGTATTTTGGTGAGCTGCTGGAATGGTACGGGAAGCCTAAATCCCAAGTAGCCTCTGATTCTTACTACGCTTGGCTTTCTCACCTAAAAGATGATGATTTCATCAATGCTGTAGGCGCGGCTATCTGCAAGCTTCAAAGATTCCCCACTGCTGACCAGTTGATTGAGCTTTCCAGAGGTGGACGGCCCGAAGAAAACGCCCAAGCTTATCAAGACTTTGATTTACCTGCTTTGCCCTCATCTGAAGAACGGATGACACCTGAGCAAAAAGCAGAAGCAGTGTTGCGGGGGAGGCTGATAGCACGCACTATCTTGAATGCTACTGGTTTGATGACACCTGAGCAGAAAGACGCGCTAATCGAGCAGTTGAAGCAGAAACCAACACATGAACTAGAAGCGATCGCCTCCACCGCGCAGACATCACAGAACCACAGGAAATTCAACAACATTGCTAATTCACTAAAAAACTATGCTTAGTCCATCACAAGAAGCACAAGCTAGAGCGATCGCCCAGTACGACCTTAAAGCGTCCATGAGATACGCCCAGTTCGTATCCGCTGCCAATCAAATGAAGTGCGGACTTTGTGGCGCTCCACTGGTTAAGTCCAGAGGCAGAAAGGGCGGTAATTTTATCTGTTCAGTAACGAGAGGGCGGAAGCATGGTAAGCGGATTTAAGGCTATATCTGAAATTCCTCTACGCTCTTTCTACTGCGAACTCAAGCACCGCCCGACAGGGGATGACGGTAGTAACGAAGAACTGATTGATACACTCATCCTCAAGGTTCCTAGATTGCGAAATAGTAATTTGGAAGGGCAATGGGCGATCGCTCTTCTGTGGCAAAAGTTGGAAGATCCTGAGTACTGCGAACGGAACATCAATCAAATTTTCATCTTCACCGCCCAATTTGGTGAACTCTTGGCAAGGATAGAAACCCAGCCATTTGAAGATGAGCCAGCCAAGCACTTGAAACCACCAAGCCAAGACACCTACGACAAATGGCAGCAGGCGCTAGAAAACCGATTTAAGAAGCTGTACGGAATTAGCCTTGAAGAATGGCGCAAACAGGAGAAGTGCGATGTGTAGTTGTGATGTGGAAAGACCGGATTACGATGAGGAAACCGGAGAGGAATTATACGACGAAAGGCAAGTAATTGCTGAAGCTGATTTGCGCTGTTGTGAGTGCAACTACCCCATACTTGCGGGTTCACTCTACAAGCACATTCATGGTTGCTGGGATGGCGATTGGAGTACATATCGTCAGTGTTTAGGATGTGCCATTTTGGGCGATCGCTACGTTGAGGAAACCGATTGCTGCTATGGGTTTAGCACTTTGTATGAGGAGTTAATCAACTCTGATCTTCTCTGCCGAGATGAGGAGGATGAAGAGTCTTGGGTTGAGTGCAAACGATGGCTCAAGGTCGTTCGCAGGAATCCTCTCAAGATTGAAGTAGTGGAGGAAGTCGCAACATGATCGAACCAAGTGAAGAACCAATTTATCCATATTCAACTTACACACCTTGTGATGCGCTGCCAGATGGTAGTAAAAGACTTTGCATTTGGCACAGCACTAAACACTCGCTCCCAGTGCTACGTCAAATTTGCAAAGAACAAGGCTTTAAGATTTATGAGGAAGCAATTCTTTGGCTAATTAAAAGCTATGAATTGCGCCCCTTTACGTGGGAGTTTAACCACTGCAATCAGCCTAAATTCTGGTTTGGCGATAAAGTGAATTTCCCTTCACAGAGGCGCAAAGGCATTGTTTTTGGAATCGAGTGGAGAGATGAAGAGCATCTCGGACATTCAGCAGGTTTCTGGTATCGCATTCGTTGGGAAGGCAAAATCAGTCTCCAGTCAGTGCATCAGGATTCATTGGAAGTCGTGGAGGATGAGTCATGAAAAAATCCTGTCTTAACTGTATTCATGGAAGCTTTTGGAGACAAGAAGATCATCACCTCTACTACTACACAGGTGAGTGCGAACACTGGGAAAAAGCTATTAGAGAGCAAGTCTTTGATGCGATTGAAATCAATAGCGAAGATCCATCGGAAATTGAGAGACCTTTTGAAGAAATCGCCTCGGAATGCCCGGTATGGGAGAAGGTGAGCGATGCAAGCAATTAGCCTATTCTCTGGCATCGGCGGCTTTGAAATCGCCTTCCACCAAGTATTCCCAGAGGGTGAAGTAATTCAAATGGTAGAGATTGAACCGGATGCTCAAACCGTACTGCGATCGCACTTCCCCGAAACCCCAATCCACCCCGATATACGCACCTATGAACCCGATATCAACTGGCAATATAACGAAGGGATCGCCTTCTTCGGATTCCCTTGCAGAAACACCTCAAACGCAGGCGATCGCACCGGATTATCAGGAGAAGAATCAAGCCTTTGGTTTGAAGCACTGCGAATTATCTTCATGGTCAAACCAAGATTTATCCTCATTGAGAACCCTACCGCACTTATCAATCGAGGATTACGAGCAGTGCTTGGAGGACTCAGAATGGCAGGATATACAGCAGAAGTTGAAATCGTCTCGGCGGCAGAGCTTGGAGCGCCGCACGAGAGAGAAAGATTGTTTATCATTGCCTACCCTCACCTCTGGCAGCAAGAAAAACGGATCTCGTGCGGCTGGGCAAGTCAAATTGGAGGTGAAATTGAAAGAGTTAAAGCTGATTTCGCCTTCCCAACAATTGAGCGCCGAGATGATGGCTTTGCTTATGGGTTTCCCAAAGGACTGGACAGCGTGTCTGAGTCAGTCCCCAGTGGCACAGCAGGAAGGATTAGAAGCCGTTACCTCTACGGTCGTTCAGTCGTCCCCGCCTGCGCCGTTGTCGCCTTCCGTAGAATTAAGTTCCTTGCAGGGGTCTAGTAGTGTACCAACCCAAAATTGCTACGTGGAGGTAAGCAAGGGAGCAAGGGAGCAGGGGAGCAGGGGAGAAACTTGCAGTAAGTCTTTCCCCCCTGCCCCTCTGCCCCTCTGCTCCTCTGCTGACCACAACGCAAAGTTTCCTTGGCAGACTACTAGACACCATTTGGACTTTTACGAATCGCCCTCATGGTTTACTACTGAATTGTTGCGCTACGTAAAGATAGAAGGCGTGATTGGTGAACCTTGCGTTGGTGCAGGAGCGATCGCCTCGCTTCTCCAAGCATGGCCACATACCAAGCAACTGTGGACAAACGACGTTGACCCCAACAAACAAGCCGATTACCACCACGACGCAACACTAAGAGAGTCTTGGGAGTATTTCACCGAAACTGACTGGATTATTACAAACCCACCCTACGCCGACCAAGCAGCCCCAATTATCAAAAATGCTTTTGAGAAAGCGCGTGTAGGCGTGGTGGCATTTTTACTTACCAGCTTTTTAGAGCCTTGTGGCGATCGCGCTGATTTTCTCAAAGAACATCCACCATCGCTTGTGCTGACATTTCCCCGGTACTGTTTCCGTAAGGATAAAAGCGGTAAACGTTGGGCGACCGACAATACCACGATCTCTTGCTTTGTCTGGGACAAACGCGCAACTACTCAACAGTTAATTGTTCGCCCACAGTCCGAAATTATTGGCTTTTACAAAAATCCCGACCACGCAATCAGTCAACAAGAAGTAGAGGAAATCATGAAAAGTATTGCCGCATCAAACCCTGATACTACAGCTATGCAATCACTTACCAGACGCAATATTAACCCTGGTGTTTGTATCTCCGATTACTATGGCGAAATCGGAACAATTAAAGATGATTTTGGCTTTGGCTTTACCGTCCAGTGGCACAAAGATGGAGATGAAATAACTTACAACTGGGAACGGGATAGTGAAGGTATTAAACATCTGTCAATTGTCTCTCAATCCGTAGCGATCGCTCTTAATGACATCCCCAAGACAAATCCTATGGAATTTCAATTCCCCGAAGCTGATGCGATCGCTCAACAGATCGCCCAATTGCAAGAGCAACTCGAAATATATAATCAATGCAAAGTAAATGCTAACCGAGTAAAAGAGCAAGTGGTAATACAAGCTCAATTAATGCTTGAACTTGGAGTTAGCCAGCAATCAATTACCGATTGGGCGAATAGAATTTACTTTCTTGTAACTGGCACAAATGTAGGAGAAATGGCTACTAAATCAGTTGAGCTTGCTGCAAAGCTGATGTTGGCAGAACAGGACAATCAGTCTTTGAAAGATGAACGCGATCGCCTCTTATCCCGCATCAAAGAACTAGAAAATCCTCAACCAACCGAGCAGTTCAAAAAGGGCGATCGCGTCTCAACTGACATGGGTGAAGAGGGCGAAGTAACAGGCTTTGCTTACGGTAATACGATTGTAAAAATGACTAATGGTGAATTTCAATTTAGAGCGGATCAACTAACCAAGGTTGATACTAGGTTTGAGGTTGGCGATCGCGTCAGAATTACTAAGGGACAACACAAAGATAAATTCGCCGTAATCAAAGAAGTCGGCAATCAAATTAGTTGCTGGGTAGATGAAGAGTTTTTCTTCCATTTCTCCCCCTCACAATTAATCAAAATCGAAGAAAAGCCAACCAACCCCCAAACTGAAGCTCAAAAACGGGGACAAGAATTTATTGCTGGGGTTAAAAAACCTGCTGATGTAACCTGGGGACAGATTTCCGATGTCTGTCAGCGTGATCGCGCAGTCCTCAAAGAAATCTCTCTCAATGCCCGTAATAAAGCCCAAAAAGCCCTAGTTGAGCAACTCCCCCAAAAACTAGCTGATTGGATTGAAGAGACAGGCGATCGCACCGATCTTGAATGGGTGGGCGACACCTTGAAAGCGAAAGTGGAGGAATTACTCAGCCCAAAGGAGGAAGTAGTTTGAGTATTGAATTTCCGATCCGCGACAACTACTCCTTAGATGAGTTTTTTGATTATCGCAATTTAATTAATGGGTTCCAGGAACAACAATGGGGCGAATTAACCGATAGCGATCGCTGGAACCCCGCTCATTTTGGCGACGCGCCTAGAGTAATTGAAGAGTCGGGGCAGGTGAGCGTTTTCTTTGACCCTAATCTCGAACCACCCGACCCTGACGATTACCGAAGTTTACAAGAATATGAGCAAGCATGGCAGGAGTGGGAATTTGATCAAAAACGATATTTGGATTAAACAACAAGCTGAAAAAGGCATGATTAAGCCTTTTGAACCAACCTTGATAAACAGGGTCGAAAACAGCCCGGTTATTAGCTACGGACTATCATCTTACGGCTACGATATACGCTTGTCCCCCAACGATTTTCGGATTTTTCGCCGCGTCCCCGGCACATTAGTAAATCCCAAAAACTTTAATCCCGAAAACCTGGAATCAGCGACACTGCACACTTCCGAATATGGCGATTTCTTTATCCTTCCCGCACACTCTTACGGATTGGGTGTGGCGCTTGAAAAATTAGAAGTACCACCTAATATCACAGTGATATGTGTTGGGAAATCGACTTATGCAAGAGTAGCTTTAATCGCAAATGTTACCCCAGCAGAAGCAGCATGGCATGGACACCTAACCCTGGAATTCTCCAATTCTTCAGAAACTGATTGCATGATTTTTGCAAATGAAGGTGTGGTGCAACTTCTATTTTTAGAAGGCGAACCCTGCGCTACAACCTACGCCGATAGAAACGGTAAATATCAAAATCAACCAGAAACAGTAATTTTAGCAAAAGTATGAGAATATTAATTTCTGCACCGAGCGATCGCTTAATCAAATGTACTTGCTGTGGTGAAATTGGCAGCAAGGGTGGTTATCATCCAATTGAAGGAAGGGACGTATGCGATCGCTGTATCAAATACTATAAAATAATCTCCCTTTTGGATTGGCAGGCTTATCAGCTAATGAATGCGTACAAAAGCAGAAGAAAATATCTTGTGCTTGCTGCTGAAAAGTTAGATATCCCTGTCAAGCAGATGCGTGCAATTTCTTGTAGATTAGCGAGAAAGGGGCTGAAAATTGTTCGAGAGCCAAAACCAAAGAAAGTTGTTACGGTAAAGCATAAAATCAGCGCCGAACAGCAGCGAATTTTAGATGTAATCATGCGCCAAGATAATTTAATCAATAGCTGTTATGTTGAAGCTGCGGCTAAAGAGTTGGGGGTTGATCGCGAAAAAGTTGATTACCACATAGAAAGATTAAGAGGCAAAGGATTTAATATTCCTACCAAAACCCAAAGAGCTGCTAACCTAAAAAAATACATTCTTGAGCAAATGCAAACGACCCAAAAATCAAGGGCTGATTTTATTAAATCATTGGCTAAAGAAACGGGTTTGTCTGCGGTTAGTATTAGGCTTGTAGTTGCAAAGCATGAGCGTGAAAAAGGCATTTACTTGAATAAAGGCACTGCGCCTGAAGCTATCGAAGAACTGGTTTTAAACGAAGGCGTAATTAGCTTAAAACACCTGTATAGTGCAATTCCTTTTTATAGCCGCAGAAGCCTTTTATATGCCTTACGTACTCTCAAAAACCAAGGCAGGATAATAATTAGTGGAAATAACCGCGAAAGGATAAAGATTGAGGCTGTATGTCGAGCGAAAACGGGATGATAATTGAAGTTGATAGTGAATTTGCAATTAAAATTGGGTTCACTTCAGATAAATTTGAAGGTTGGTTGTGGCGCGATGATAAAAGAATCATGTTTTCTTTTATCTGCTCAAAGAATCCAAAACAAGGTAATTTATCAACTTTAATTAAGACAATTGAAGGTATGGGGTTGAGTGTTGCGATTCCAACACCATTAGGCAAGATGGTTGACTATCTATCCAGGCGTAATTTTGTCCCGCATATAAGTGGTATATGCAATATTTCCCTCTACAAGAAGAGTACGTAAATATTGCAGAAGTTTTGCATTTTTGGCATTGCATGGAGAGTAATCCAATGCCTGATTTTAGAAAGTTTAGAATCGGAATTTAGTAATTTTAGGAATCAAAAAACATGGATATCAAACAAGTATTAAACGAAATAGCGATCGCCCACCTAGAACGCAAAACTCAAGAAGAATTGCGACGGCTAAGAGCGATCGCTGACGCTGCTTCTGTCGTAGCCCAAGATAATCGAGTAACGACTCTGCGAGGTGGTGAAGATTTGGTTTCAGCACTAAACTTTCAAAGCAATTGAGGCGATCGCACCATCTTTGATAATAATTTTTTCAACCAAACTTCTGTAAACACTAATTTTTTGGTCAACGGTGGCCGTCTCCCGCCAGCAGCTAGGATCTGAAAACACCCACAACAAAAAGTCTCGATTATTTTCAGACTTATTGTTGTGGGTATTTTGTTGAATTTTTAGTCCTTCAATTTGATTTTCAATGTCTTTCTTGGCTTTTTCTATAGCCGGGTTATTTCCAAGTAAAGACAGCCCATCTAGCTGTTGTCTTAGCTCCCTGATTTCCGGCGATTCAATTTCAACTTCTGGTTCAAGCGCCAAGTCTACAATCCTTCCAGCAATTTTAACCAACTCCGCGATAACAGCATCCTCGATTTTCTGCATTGCTACTACCCGTTTTTGATCGCAACTGCGAACCCGCCAGTTTTTGCATTGGTAATAATAATTGTACCCCGGCTGATTTTTACCTCTACTACCCTTACAGCTATAGCAAGAGCTACGACACCCGCCGCAAAACACCAACCCGGATAAAGGATACATCTGCCCTTTTTGTCCATATCCCCGCACTTGACGATTATGGGCTAATATTTGTTCGATTTCTTGTAGCTGCAATTCTGTGAGTATTGTTTGATCTGCGTGGGTATTGTAGTGAATATTCCAGTTCTCAGGCGTTTTTTTGTTCTTTTTCCGCAAATAACAAGTGTGTCCGCGCAGAACCGGATTCAATAGCCAAGTTCTTAAACCCCCAGGGCTAAACCTGAATAAACCTCTGGTAAACAAACCTCCTGTTTTGTGGTGATGAGCAAATGTTTGAATCCCGTATTTTTCATTGATAATTTTTAGACATCCTCGGAGCGATCGCCCTTCAAAAAATGCGCTAATAATTTCAGTTGCGATCTGACTGCGCGATCGCTCTTCTTTGTTAAATAGTAGACACAAAAATGGCGCGTGATCTAGTTTGTATTCGTCATTAATCTTGCAGTACCCGAATGGTGGATGTATGGCTACCTTGGAGTTTCGTAGATGCTGCCATCCATGTTTCACCGCTTCTGATTTTTGATCGGAATGATGCTGTGCCAGTACTGCCAGCATCCCCGCCGCCATTTTCCCGGAAGGCGTAGATAAATCAAAAGGCTCATCTAAGGCCCTAAGCACAACACCCGCATCTAAAAAATCATCAAATAATGCAAACGCTTGCTTACCCTTGCGGGATAATCTATCTATTCTTGTGACAATCACTTCTGATACTTGGCGCGATCTCACTAGCTTCATTACTTGTTCTAGCTGCGATCGCTTTCTCCCTTTGTACCCTGATTCAACATCAATATATACTTCTTCCGCACCAGCTAGTCTCAATCGCTCAACTTGCTGCTCTAAAGCATGTGAGTTATTTGCTTGCTCTTTAGAAGATACGCGACAATAAGCGATTTTCATCCTGAAAACCCGTATTAGATATTGTGAGTCTATCAAACGTCTGGTTCACGATATCTAATACAAAAAAAAATAGCCACCCCGAAAAGGTATGGCATCAAGGAGCAAATAGTACCGACAGTATACCGCCTTGATACCAACAGCTACATTAAATTTTTCAGTAATTACACGCAGATTAAATAAAAATTGATAAGTTAGTTTTATGTAATAATTTTGTACTACATCATGTTTATCTCAGACGATCGCCTCAAGGCACTAGCTGAGGATAATTGTTTCCTGGAAGGCGAGAAAACTTACTTAATTCGGCTATTGCGAGAATTACGATTTTTTACTGAGCATATAGAGCGATCTCCTATCAGTATTTGCTGTCACATACTGGATGCGATCGTCTGTCTGCGGTTGATTGAGCTAAGATAATCGCAAACTATTTTTCAAAAGCATGGCAATCAATACATCATTTTCTCGCCCAAAGCTGGCGCAAACCCTGACTGAAAATTTGGCTTTGACGGGTGCGATCGCAGAAGGTAGCGGCAAGTTCCTGGTTGATATAAACGTTTCTGTTACCCAAGATGACCAAAAGAATGGGATACAAGCCTCGCCCTTCTAGGGCGACTTTTTATTAATTTTCAACTTCCGAACCAATTCTCTAAGTACATCAGATTTTGTTCTTTTGATTGTTTGGC
>NZ_JACJSE010000066.1 GCF_014698045.1 Aulosira sp. FACHB-615 | reverse complement strand
GAGGGGATGTAAGACCAAAATCTTCGGGACGTAAAAAATCTACGAAGGTTGAGGCAATCCCCATTGAATTGGGAAGCCTACACTGTACCGCAAGGTCAGTGTAGGTAGTTCACTGATAGGAAAATTGAGCGCGGCGACGAAACCAAAATTATTTACACCGCGCCAACTCAAGAATTTTCGCTTGCTTTAAGGAGTGCTAAATGATTGATTTACTAATAATTGGTGGACTCGCTGCACTAGTAAGCCACGGCAGAAACCAAACCTTTGAAGGTAAGATTGAACGCTTGCAACAAGACTTAAAAACAGGCAAGATTAACTCTCAACAAGCTCAATCTCAATACGGTGAAATTATAAAGGGTGAAATTGACAAGATTCCCGCCAATGGGATGCCATTACCACCCAATATTAAACAAGCATTTGAATCAGGACTTGACTATAAACAACTAGCAGGAAAAGTTGACCCTGACACTTACAATTTTCTAGAACAGGCATACTGGTACGGCGAATGGGATTGTAAGAAGAAGTAGCGAAAATCAGCCAAAGCTTTCTCAAAGCCACAGTAGGACAAAGCCGCAATGAGGAAGCGCGAGACAAAGCCGCAATGAGGTAACTTTTTGACGAAATAGGAGTATTAGAAGTAGTGGTGAGCAGTAGTTTGCCGATTGTCTTGGAAACAATTCAGGAAGAAAGAATTTTTAAAAACGCATTCCTTGACAACGCACTGACCCGCCAAGAGTGGGCGAATGTGATAGGAATAAACCGCAAAACTATTTTGAGATGGGAAACAGAAATAATTCAATCAGTGCCACCAGTAAAAGCGCAGTACTTTCCACCGGACAGAAGCATTAGAGCGCAATATTTGGACAATTATCAAAGATTTTTACTAGCTTGCATATTAGTAGCTAAAGGAGGGTTAGAAAAGCGATCGCGCTCCTATGACTCGGTGATTAAATTCTTAAAAATCAATTTCAACAATTTAAAACGCGAAAACTTTGAACAGTGGGTGAAAATCAATGGATAAATTTACACGCAAGGACTTACATGATTATTTTGCAAGTCAATACGAACCAGAGATTGTTGACAGAGCATTACTAATATTTGCTGAAAATGGCGCGGATATTGACCCTTATGGCGATGATTTTTCTTTAGATATTACTGAGCAACTAGAAGATACATTCAAGCTGATAGATAGAGAGCTTGGCAGACAAAAGAAACTTGAACAAGGGCAATCGTTAACAACAATTGAGGCGGAAGCGATCGCTTCTCAATTCTCAACCCATGCCAACCCGCAACTAATGGCGGCGATGATCAGGCTAGTAACAGAAGAGGCGATCGCTCAAGGTGCGGCCCTTGCTCAAATCAAATCCCAAGTACTTGGTAAGGTGCTGGAACAAGGTGATTTAGAAATTGCTAAGTCATTACTAGGACGCACTCAGCAAACTTCTAACTTTGTAGTTGAGCTTGCGAATGACCGCGATCGCATCAATGAAATGGTCGCTGGGTATGGCATCAAGCAAGAACCAGATTTACTGGATGCGTTTTTAGAGGAAGTGCGCGGTAATTCTGGTGGCGTTAAGTCTGCGGTTAAAGCAATCGCTCCTGCCCAAGACAAGGAATTCGACCTTGACGCATTCTTGTTGGAGGCAGGGAAGTGATGCTAACTGCTAGGCAATGGCGTAAACACAAAACAAACATCATCTTTGGTGGACTCACCCTAGCAGCCCTCGCCTTCTCAGGTGGCGATATCTCCCGCAATATGCAATCCATTGCCACCATCAAAAGTCAAATCGCTACCAACTCCGAGAAACAAACCGAGCTTGAGCAGCAAGTAGCTTTTGAGGAGGAACAAGCCAAGATTGCTGAGTCTAGATATGCCAAAGGTTGTTTGCCAATAGTCGCAGGCGACTACCCAAATATCCGCTATGTATCAATTTTTGAAGGGCAAGTGCTAACCGATAGGCACACAGGGCGATCGCTCCCTACAGGCACAGTAGTTTGCGATGGGCAGGGCAACACTGGAGTGGTTGAAGAAAGCGGGGTGGTAGGAGCGATCGCCTTCACTGGAGATCGAGATGCGATCGCTAAAAGATTAAAGCGTTTTCGTGGTGGGATTTACTCACAACCGATTGGAGGTAATTGATGAATTTTACGATGCCTAAGCGCGATCGCCCCCACAAACACAAACAAGACCCTTGGCTGTCAACTTTGTATTGGGCGCTTGTTGTAGCTGGCTTGTGGTTTGCATACCTGAATATTCAGCCTTACGAAAAAATTGTCGGGTTGCTCAGTGGAAAAACACTCAATAGCGCATTCCTGCAAATCATCTCGATCATCCCAATAATTAATGGTATCGCCGCAATTATTGGCAAAGGCGTTACTTGGATACTTGGCACTATCCTGTGGGCTTGCATCCAAATAATTGAGGTGTTGCCGCTTGTTTTGTACAACAACGAATCGTTTGTGAGGGCAGCGATCGCATCGGCTGATAGCCGCTCTCGATATCAGATTAAAGATGAGGATGACCCAACTTTAAAGATGCTCAAACGAGTGTACAACTCCCTGCCTACTTCAGTAATCAGCAACTTGGAGCAATTAAAGATTTTCACGTACACAATCGACTTTCTCATTTGCATCACTGTTTATTCCCCTGTGCAAAGCGGTAAATTCGCAGATTTCTTCTTTGTCTTAGCAACAGGGCAGTGGGGGAAGCTTGATTGGCTAAATCTCCTGCTTGCGGGTGTAACTTTGTTTGCGATTGAAGTGATTGTCAGTCTGATTATTTGGGTTGGCAAGTTAAGTAATGCCGTTCAAGAAACAAAAAGATAATGGAAATGAGCCGTTTTGATATCAATAAAATCCAGAGATCCCCCGAAGAATGGAGTAGCTTGGCCTTCAGGCAGACCACAGAAAATAATATTCAGTGGAAGATAGCACTAGGGATAATTGTCGCTGCTGTCGCTGCTTCTGCAACCTCCCCAGTTACCGGAATAGCGATCGCTCTATGGTCTATCTTCAGCGCATGGCAACAATCAAAAGATGTGCAGCGCAACCAAGAAGCGATTCGAGATAAAGGTGCGATCGCTCATGTCTTGGATGGGGATAATTTCTATGATTACCGTCTGCAAGTCGGGGAAGAAATAATCAAAGCAGAACTGAATTTTGCAGTTGAGCGTGGACTACCTTTATCTGATGCGGCAATGGATTATATCGAGGGGGGAATCAAGCAAGGGAGTAGGGAGCAGGGGGGATTAGACAGCAACCTCACCTCCGCACCTCCGCACCTCCGCCCCGAATCTCCCACAATCACCCAATCATCCATCCACGAAGTTAATAACATCTTTGATATCGTAAGAGCGATCGCATCCCTAGTTTTAAACTGCATCATTTTAGGTGTGGGCGGTAGTGGTAAAGGCATACTCGTTTCCAACGCCCTCCGCCGGATTAAAGCAGATAACCCCAACCGTAAAATCTTCTACATCGACCCCAAAAACGAACCGGGTGAGTATGGCTATCTAGATGGTGTAGCTGATGTAGTAAAGCGTAAAACCTGTAAAAACAAATGCCCTGAAGAGATTTGCGATTGGCTTGATGAGGTATTAGATGAATATATCCAATGGGAAAATGAAAACGAAGAAACGCTACTTGTTGTAGATGAGGGCATGGTAATTGGCGATGCCTGCAAGAAAACTAAAAATACTCGCATCGGCACGCTAATTCTACATATCGCATCTTTGGGCGGTGCAGCAAAACATAATGCTTGGTTAATTACTCAAACCCCTTATGTTGGGGCAATGGGATTAAGCTTGACATCTTCAAGTCAAATGAAATGGTTGGCCCTAATTGGCGCGAATGATATGGGCGTAATCAAGCAGTGGTCTAAGTCTGCAAATCTAGAAAACATCAGCTTAGACAAGCTAGGAATGCTAACAAAGGAGTCGCCCGTGAATCGTGCTGTGTACTGGGGAGGGCATTCAAAATGGTACGCGCTACCACAATTACCCAACTACTCGGCAATTGATCGGGACAATAATAAACCTAATGGTGACGCGCTAAGTACAGAACAAAGGCAATCATTGAGAGAACGCACGATTCAATCAATGATTGACAGGTTAGAGCGAACCAAGCATCTAAATCTTGATGATTTCATTATTCAAGAACTAGGCGGGAGCGATCGCCTTGAGGAAGCAAGAGAAGCGATCATCGAAACCATCAAAAACGCTAACCATAGTGGACTGATTTATAAATTCAAACTTGGTTGACTACAGGAAGTTAACTGGGATAACCTAAAACTCCCGAAACACTGGCAAGAAAAGGATTTACAGCAAGCGATCGCAACTAGGCTGAAAGAACATGGTTTTAGCATTCAACTAGAAGTTAAATTTGAGGATGGCTACGCCGATATTCTTACCGACTGGCAGGGCGGAACAATAATTGAAGCGAAGCGGTTTTTAAGTAGAAAAACAATTTATGAGGCGTATGGACAGCTTAATCACTACTGTTTAAATAATGACTATAAGTTTGTAATTGCTGGAGTTATCGACCCAAAGGAACGCCAAAAAGCGAAAAATATTGCATGGATGATTGAGCGTAACCCAAGGGTGAAAGTACTGTTTTTGCGAATAGAATGATGGACAAACGATAAGACATATTCTCCTGCCAAGCACCTCTAATCAGGTGCTTTTTGCTGTCCGCTCCAATTCCTCAACTCTTAATAAAATAGTCCCAAGCTGAGAGTTGACAGCACAGATCGCCTCAACCTGCGCCAATCTATCCTTGAGTCTTGCCATCTCCTCAACCGTGCCATTATGCCCATATATCCCGGCGTGATGGTCGATCGCTGTGGCGTTGGCCTCAACTTTTACCCAAATCTTTGATATTTGCTCATCATGAATGCGATCGCGCCCTGCAAGCTCAGATTGCATTTTATCCACCGCGCTACTCACAATCTGCCAAACGGTAATAACCGCGCCAACTACAGTCAGTAGATTCAAAAAATCACCAGAAAATTGCGGCATCTTCGCGCCAGTTGCCCCAAAAAAAACAACCATCAAAAACCCGATGGTCGTCAACCTTACACCCCTTTTAACTAACTCGTTCATGGCTGTCGGTGCCGATTTCTGCGCCTAAACTAACATAATTGTCCAGAAACTCAAGGCGTGGATATGCGGAGAATTGGGAAAACGTGATGATATCTTGGTGCTTGAGTTTGATTAACCTAATGCGATCGCTATTCACCCACGTTCCGTTTGCTGAGGGTTTGCCCAGTAATTCACCATCTTTGATTATGAAGTAGGGGCGATCGCACTCAATATCAGGTGGCATGGCAATCAAGGCGCAGTGCCACCTTGAGATAAATTCTTCTACTATTTTGATCCTACAAAGAGAATGCCGCCCAATGGTGCAGGTTTCTCGCAGTGGCAGCGTAGAAGCACCATCGGGCGTTACGACGAGTCTTAGGGAATACATAAAATTTAATATTAGCTTTAGTATTCCCTCATTTGGGGTGGTTTATGGATTCTTTAAAAAATAATCTTCTAGCTTTTTATCATCCCTTGCACTTGCTAGGTAGTGGGCAATATCCGGCAACACACCCTTTTCTTCAAGTCGGCATTTTATTAAGCCATACCACCCGACATTTGTTGACTCACCACTAAAATAGCTGCTTAATAACTTTTTATATTCCTCGATTTGCTCATCCAAGAGCGATCGCAATACTTCACGCGATCGCTCTTTAGAAGGAAGCATAGCAACAACTTCTTTGAATTCCATGTCACGCCTCTGGTCGCATTGATAAATAGTCTCTAAAATTCAGTAATTGATCGTCTCTTAGCTGCGATCGCCCCTTCACCCCGTACAACTCCAAAAGAATTTCCTTTCCTTTTTCTGGCGTTATTCCCTTGCGCTTGCACAAAGACTCAACCTCTAGCATTAGTAATTCTCTGTCAGATCGCGACGGTTGAATCAAGGGTTTATTTTTGATAGTTGGTGCTTCTGTTCTAGGGGCCGGTTTGGTTACGGTGGAATTGGGCGGCGGCAATTCACCTTTGTTTCTCAAGTATGTGATGAGCGATCGCAGCTTGTTTTTAACCTCGTCGTTCATCTCTGCTGCATTGTTGCTCAGGTAAGTGGCCACATATCCTTGATCGTCCAAATACGCACCCACACCCCACATTTCGGCTGCATTTTTAAAGGCTTCCGCCGCTACCCTGTCCGCCGCACTCCCTCGACTTACGTCTTTGCCTTCTTTATTGGTGGCGGCAACCAGAGGCACACTGCCGATCGCTTCTTTGCGGATACCAAGTATGGTAATCCCGCACCGACAGACAACATCAACGCCAACCACTTCCATTGCCGAAAAATCAGATTGCCATTCTGGGGCAATCTCATCTAATCTTTGGCGGATAATTTGATGTGGTAGAAATGCCCAAAAACCTTTCCCTGGTAATTCCCGAATCTGGTGATAAGATGCCGGGAAAGGCTTTTTTAGTTCTGATTGGATTGCTTTTAATTCGTCTCTCATAGTTTTTTGAATTCAATTACCCATACGTAAGGATTCAAATCCCAGCTACCATACCCGTTAATTGATTCCCAAAGGTTTTTGTACTGGTAATAGGGCTTGATTGAGCAGTAAATCGTGTCACCCCTAGAACCCCGTATTATCGATTCGTCCCGCCCGGTGCAGCCTTCCGCGATCGCTCCCTCCTCATCAATATCCTGCAATCGCTCAACCCGCACACCAACTACTTCAAGCCAAATTCGGCAAGCTGCTTTAGGCATGTGAATCGAAGGCTTCCACTTAACCTTAAGCTGGTCTTCTTTGCTGTAATCAGCTTTATAAATGTAGTATCCGCCATCATAATCGGGTACGGAGTCCCAGGCTTCACGCACCCAGAGGCGATCGCCTGCCGACCATCTTTGTTTTAATGGTTCGCGGAAATGGTCGCCGCACATTTCTGGCTGAGGCTTAATAACACGTCGTGTTTGAGTTTTTCTTTTATCAAGGATCGCCAAAACCATTGGCGTGCTGAATAGTATTGGTATCTCTTTCATCAAAACCTCTGGGTCTGAAACCCCGTGCTTCTAGCACGGCTTTACATGATATAATGGGATGAGTAATTAACCCATTCAAATGCAGACTATATCCGTTAAATGCAAGCTTCAAGTCCCTGTAGAGTTGCGGTCTAAAATAGACCAAACTTTGCAGGGATTCGCTGACGCTTGCAACCAGATATACGAGACTGCAAAACGCGAGAATTGCTGGAACACAACCAAGCTTCACCACAAGGTTTATAAACCAGTGCGTGAGGCTACGGGGTTGAAAGCCAACCATGTCTGCCAAGCAATCCGCCGTGTAATTGGTAACGCCAAGGCGGTTAAGCAAGTCCACAAATTCCGTCCCACTTCCTTGAGCTTGGATGCGCGGACTTTTCAATATATTGAGGAGTCGCAAACTGTTGGCATTACCTTGATGTGTGGTCGAGTCAAGTTCAAATTGAGTATTGGCAACTACCAGATGGCATTGCTCAAGGGACAATCCCCAACTGCTGCCACACTCAACAAAACGAAACGCGGTGACTACTACATCAATATCTGTGTTGACTTGCCTACCGACCCCACGGGCAGAACTCCCAAAGTAATTGGGGTTGATTTGGGTAGGCGCGATATTGCCACTACTTCTACTGGTAAATCTTGGAGTGGCAAGCAGATTCAATCTGTCCGTGACCGATACAGCAAGGTCAGGGCGAACGTTCAAAGTAAACGCACTAGGAACTCTAGAAGACTTCTTAGAAGGCTCTCTGGCAGAGAACGTCGCTTTCAAGAATGGTTGAATCACAACATTTCTAAACAACTTGTCAGCAGCGCCAAACGCAGTAATTCCGCTTTGGCTTTTGAGGATTTGACTAATATTCGAGAATCTTTGAATCAAAAACCCAGAAGCAAGACGGAACGCCGCAGAACTAATAATTGGGCGTTTTATCAACTGCGTTTGTTCGTTGGATACAAAGCCAATATCGCTGGTGTTCCAGTGGTTTTTGTACCTCCCGCCTACACATCTCAAACTTGTTCTCGATGCGGAGGCATTCACCCCATTAAGGGTAAATCCTATCGCAACGGAAAAGCTTTTAAGTGTGGGCGTTGTGGTTTTGAACATGATGCTGATATAAACGCGGCTATTAATATTGCTGTTTTGGGGAAGTCTGTAAGCCTTCCTGGAAGTCCGGGGATGAGTTGTCAATTACAAGGACAAATGTCTTTGTTCCCGACGATTCAAATCTGAGGCTAAAGCCTCGCACCTTTAGGTCGAGGTAAGCTTACTTTGCTAAGATTAATATCACTTGAGATTTTAGGGATTAATAGGGGGATAAACCCCCTATTTTGCTACCTAGCTAAGATTATCTAGTCCCTGTACCTCGAACGCTGTCGGGTGAGTCGTTATTTGACGGAACGTAAGAACCTTGTTGAAGTAGCTCAAGTTGGCGCTGTTCCCACTGTCTCTTACAGGCCACAGAATCACCTTGAAATCCAGGTAAGGGCTTATCTTTGTTGCAGTGAGGTTTGGGAGCGATCGCACCTTTTGGCGGCCGCCCAGTCCAACGTTTTCTGCCTTGCACTGGTTTGGTTTGTTTGATACAGGCTTCCTCGCGCCGATCGCACCCCCTAGCCACAGCGCGATCGCTGCCAAGGAATTATACTTGGGTTCGCCAACACCCCTTTCAATCATCCCCAGTGTGTTATGTGCAATATCTACACCCGTTCGAGCAGAAATCAAGCAAGCAGTGTCACGTAAATTTAATCCTCTTGCTTCTCTACTATGCCGGATTATCTCTCCCAGCCTCGCTAAACCAGCCTTTGTCCAAATCAAGGGTTTCACATTTCCGATGTACTGCACAATGAACAAGCCCAGCATAACATAGCTGTTGTTAGATGCCCCATTTATGCTATATTGTTCACTAGGCATTAAATATTACAGACTGCGATGACCAAACAAAGAGTTAAAGAAAAGCCACAAATCCGCGTATCAGAAGACTTGCGGGACAAAATAACTGAGCTGGCTAGACGAAGAGAGACAACCAAAAATGATGCAGCTGAATTCCTGTTAACGATTGGATGGGAAGTGCATCAACTAATAGAATCAGGGCTTATTTTACCTAAAGCTAGTTAATGAAAAAATAGCCACGTCGTAGCTGACGTGGCTATTGTTCAAAAATCTTTACTAATTAAATTTTATGTTTTGTACGACAGACAATTCAACGGGGATAACCGCACCCTGTAATAGCGTAAAAGAATCATTAGCGGCGATCGCCTCTCTACAGAGAGATGTGTGCAAACAATTGCAAGATATCCGCGACAACCGATTATACCAACAGAGGTATTCTTCTTTCTCAGAATACTGCGATACAGAGCTTGGAGACTGGGGCGGATACATCGGCGTGGCGTTGATTCTGGCTTCCGCCAAAGCAATGAACACACCAGTGACCGAAGTAGCAGGGGGTGTGTGATGGTAGCAGCATTCCAAGCGAATAAATTCTCGGTTTTAGATCAAAGCATAGAAGAAAGCTTTTTGAGTATTGACCGTTTTGAGTTTCAAATCGCAGACGAACTCAAAACCATGCGAGATGAAGAGATATTCAAGCAGGGTGGTTACACCTCGTTTGAGCAATACTGTGAAGAAAGACTTTCTCGTTGGGGCGGCTACCGCAGGGTTAATCAATTAATTGGCGCACAAATGGTAGTTAATGCGCTCAAAGGAACAGAATTTGAGGGAGCTATTAAGAGAGAGAGCCATGCAAGGCCATTGCTGCGGTTGGTTAAACAACCCGAAAAATTGGTAGAAGCGGTTGCTCTAGCTTGCCAAGATAGTCCCACGCCCATAGCCAATAATTTCAAAGAAGCCGCTAACTCGGTCGATCCAAAACCAAAAAGAACAAAAGTTCAGGAACAATTGTTCCTGAAGGGAACAAAAGTAAAAATCTCATCTCCAGACCACAACCGAAATGGTGAAGAGTGCGTAATCGCAGCAGATGCACCAAATCACTGGCAACAGATTGTAGAGTTCAGCGATGGAGAAAGAACAACAATCCACAACAAAGAACTTGACGCTCCTAGCTCTCCCTATCCCCCAGAACGCAGAATCGATCCGAAATATCAAGAAGCGATCGCGCAACTCGAAGAACAGCACAGACAAGAGATTGCGCGGCTAGAGCAAGAAATTGAGTGCAGGATAAGAGGCGAAGCGGAGCAAAAGGCGATCGCGTCTTTACATGATCAAATCAAAGCAGCGCAGGATTTAGCCAATCAAAAAGCCTTAGAAGTAGCGAAACTACAAAGACAGCTAGTCGAGATGGAGTCTTTGCGGCAACTAGAAATAGAAAATAAATCATTGCGCGATCGTATTGGAGAGCTAGAAAGGGCATTAGAAGATAGACCCCTTGCGAATTGGGGAAACACTTTCACCAAGCAAGCCGAGAAGGTGTTGAATGCTCAAGTCAAAAAAGTAGTCGAAAATCTAGAGCCAGAATTACACCTCAAGGCAATGGCTAAATCTGCGCCCGAAAACAACCCCCGCGAAACCGTAACATTACTTGGCTTGTCCCTAGTCGCAATGTCCAATGGACATCCAAGGTTTGCAGCAGAACTTCGCAAGGCCGCAGCGATTGTACTGGGTGTAGGCGAATCAGAACTAGAAACAAAAAAGCAACAACTTGAACAGTTACCGTCAGCTGTTGCCTCATTGAAATTGGTGCTTCAAAATCCCAGATGTACCTGGGAACAAGTTACCATTATTACAAACAACTGTCACCTAATTAAGCAAGAAATTTGGGTGGAGTTATCGCCGCAAGAAAGACAAAAAATTGATGGGCTTAAAGGTCAGTCAAGCTCAAAACTTGGGATAAGCGATCGCGTCTCTCATTCCGATAAATACCAAACCCGATACCAATCCAAAGGCACAATCATTGGCATTGAAAGTGAAATGTATTTAGTGCAGTGGGATGGCGAAAAACACCTTTTTCAGCATAGGTACGAAGAGAGCGAATTGAGAAAAATCTATGACTGAACACCAGTATCTTCGCGCTTCGATAATTGACAGGTTCGAGCTTGAATATAGAGCGATCGCTCAACTTTTCCAGCCCCTAATCGCCCAAGCAAGACTGAGAGGGGACGAACTAGAAGTGATATTACTCAAAGCCAAGCAAGAATTCCTTTTAAACCACGCCCTTTTAATCCGTATCCGCCAAGAAGAAATCATTTACTGGTTAGAACAGGATACTGAACTCAGAAAACTAGGTACAAGCTATGCCGAAAGCTGTGAAATCGCTCTCTGGGTATGAGGATTTAACAAGATTGATGCGAGAAATTCAACTAACCGCAGGAGCGATCGCATCATACCTAGAAACTCGCTCAGATTCTCTACCTTTCTCCCGACTGGATGGGAACCCGCCTTGATTATTTGGAATTGAAATTACAAGCAGCATCCGATGAAAACGATAGATTTGCAAACAAAGATTCTTGAAGAATTAGGTAGAGGCGATCGCTTTGCCTCTCAGTTGTACGATGCCTTAAATCTAAGAAGCTACCAAATCCTGTGGCAGGTATTAGGGCAATTATCGGCAGAAGGGAAAGTCAAAACTTACTTTTCTGACCAAAAGAATGGGATACAAGCCTCGCCCTTCTAGGGCGACTTTTTATTAATTTTCAACTTCCGAACCAATTCTCTAAGTACATCAGATTTTGTTCTTTTGATTGTTTGGC
>NZ_JACJSE010000065.1 GCF_014698045.1 Aulosira sp. FACHB-615 | reverse complement strand
GACAAAGTACGCATTAGAAATAGTTATCGTCAACGCATACTAGCAGAGGCTAAACAATTAGACAAAAGCTATGTGGAAACTATTCATTTCATTATCGATTGCTATTTTGCATTTAAAAAAGGAGTGTTAACTACACAGCAACCAATAGAACATACGTCAGATTACAACGAAATAGACCTTAATTCGGAAGCATCTCGACAGTCTGTTAGCAATGTATCGACTGGATCTAAACCAGAGGATTCAGGCAATGAAACATTTTCTCTCGATTTTGATTTGTAAAGTTGGGAAGTAGCAAAACATATCTACTTTTGTGGTTATCAATGGAACAAACCTAAGTCTGTGACTGCACCAAGGCTACTGGAAGATACCAACTTGGCATATTTCGCCAATACGCCTTTAGTGTAACGTGGGGCTGGGGGTTGCCAATTAGCACGGCGGCGGGCTAATTCTTCATCCGAAATATTCAACTGTAATAGCCGCGCTGGGGCATCAATGGTGATAGTATCACCTTCTTCGACTAAGGCGATCGCTCCCCCTACAGATGCTTCTGGGGCAACGTGACCAACTACCATCCCGTAAGTACCGCCAGAGAAGCGTCCATCGGTAATTAACCCTACGGAATCACCCAAACCAGCACCGATAATTGCCGAGGTAGGCGCTAACATTTCCCGCATTCCAGGGCCACCTTTGGGGCCTTCGTAACGAATCACCAGGACATCACCTGCTTTAATCTTGCCTGCCAAAATCGCATCTAAACAAGCTTCTTCTGATTCAAATACTCTGGCGGGGCCGGTAATGACTGGTTTTTTCACCCCGGTAATTTTAGCCACTGCACCTTCAGTAGCGAGATTACCTTTGAGAACTGCCAAGTGACCTTGAGCATACATCGGTTTATCCCAAGGACGAATCACATCTTGGTCAGCCCTGGGTTCATGCGGCACATCGGCAAGAACTTCGGCAATGGTTTGACCACTGATGGTAATACAGTCACCATGTAGTAAATCATGTACCAGCAGCATTTTCATGACTTGCGGAATACCGCCAGCTTTGTGCAAATCTGTAGCGACGTATCTACCACTGGGTTTTAAATCGCACAAAACAGGCACACGACCACGGATAGTTTCAAAGTCATCGATGGTCAATTCCACACCAGCCGCACTGGCGATCGCCAGAAAATGCAATACTGCATTAGTAGAACCACCAACTGCCATAATTACCGAAATAGCATTTTCTATAGATTTGCGGGTGATAATCTGGCGCGGTAATAATTGCTTACGAATAGCTTCTACTAAAATAAACGCAGATTTTTCTGTACTGTCGGCTTTTTCGGCATCTTCGGCAGCCATTGTGGAAGAATAAGGTAGACTAATCCCCATTGCTTCAAATGCCGAAGACATGGTGTTAGCTGTGTACATCCCACCACAGGAACCCGCACCCGGACAAGCGTTTTGTTCAACGGCTGTTAATTCAGTTTCGTCGATTTTGCCAGCACTGTATTGTCCCACTGCTTCAAAGGAACTGACTACAGTTAAATCACGACCGTTATAATGTCCGGGTTTGATTGTACCACCGTAGACAAAAATCGCGGGAATATTCATTCGGGCGATCGCCAGCATTGCTCCTGGCATATTTTTATCACAACCACCAATTGCCAATACACCATCCATGCTTTGTCCAGTACAAGCAGTTTCAATGGAATCGGCAATCACTTCTCTTGATACCAGGGAATATTTCATCCCTTCAGTTCCCATCGAAATACCGTCACTGATGGTAATTGTACCGAAAATTTGCGGCATAGCTCCAGCACTTTTAATACCAGCTTCTGCCCTTTGTGCCAATTTGTTTATCCCCATATTGCAAGGGGTAATAGTGCTGTAACCATTGGCAATACCGACAATTGCCTTGTTAAAATCGGCATCTTCAAACCCAACAGCCCGGAGCATCGCTCGATTTGGCGATCGCTGTACACCCTGTGTTACAACCCGGCTTCTTAAATTATCCGACATTGTTGTTTTATTCATTACTCAAAGCTGGAACAAATCTTTGTATGAGTATGATATGTAGAAATTTTTGAGATGTCCAATATATATTTATTAGTAATTAAGACTTATAGAATATCAAAAAATGGAATTAAGGCACTTGCGTTACTTTATTGCTGTAGCTGAGGAACTACATTTCACTAACGCTGCTCAGAGATTGCATATAGCTCAACCGCCTCTTAGCCAACAACTCCAGCAACTAGAAGCAGAAATAGGAGTAAAGCTGTTTCATCGCAAGACTAAGCGACAAGTACAGCTAACAGAAGCCGGCAAAGTTTTTCTACAAGAGGCTTATGGATTACTTCAGCAACTAGAAACAGCAGTAGCACTGACTCAAAGAATTGGAAAAGGGCAAACAGGTCAACTGAGAATAGGATTTACTAGTTTGGCAATTTACGATCTGTTACCCTTGATTTTGCGAGAATTTCGCCAGCAATTTTTAGAAGTAGAATTAGTTTTACTAGAGCTAACCACCAGTCAACAGGAGCAAGCACTCAAAGATTCCCGAATTCATCTGGGTTTTGCTCATCCACCATTAGTGGATAACACTTTATCTTATAGTTGCATTCAAAGTGAAAGCCTAGTCGTAGCTTTGCCTTCAACTCATTCATTGGCTCAAAAAGAACATATTTCAGTGGAATCGCTATTAAGTGAACCCTTAATCATGTTTCCTCGCTATCTAGCACCAGGACTTTACGATCTAGTTATGGGTCTTTTTCAGAAAGGAGACTTCAAACCTCACATTGTTCAGGAGGCGATTCAAATGCAAACAATTATTGGATTAGTATCGGCGCAAATTGGTGTGGCAATAGTACCATCTTCTTTACAAAACCTTCAAAGGTCTGGTGTAGTTTATCGTTCTATAGTAGAACAAGTACCAGTAATCGAAACTGCTTTGATTTGGCAGCAAGATAGTTTAACAGCCATTGCAGAGAATTTTTTACAGTTTACTCAAAAGTTCATAGATAAATAACTCAACTTGGCATAATATCGTCAAGTTTCATCCGTAAATTAGGTAACAAACAAGATGAGATAAGTTCTCCTAAGCGATATTTATGTTGTTCATATACGCCATTAACTAGTTGACAAACAGTGAAGGTCGGTTGTTTTGGATTACCAATAAATTGCAAACCACCCAATCCTCGAAAATCGACAATCCAATATTCAGGTATATTAAGAAACGCATATTCTTCAACTTTTCTAGCATAGTCATCCTGCCAATTAGTACTGACAACTTCAGCAACTAGCTTAATTGTCTTACCATTACAAATAATGGGTTCTTTTTGCCATAGAGGTTCCCCCGCCAATTGTTCTTTATCTAAAACAATCACATCAGGACGCAAAGCTGTAGCTTCAGCAGCAGGCGGCTTAATCAAACAGGTTTTTGGCACTATCCAATTAAAATTAGAATGAAAGATTTCGACATAGATTCTACCTGCAATATTCCCTGCCACAGCTTCGTGAGGGCCTGTAGGTTCCATGTCTCTTAATTCTCCATCAATTAGTTCGTAACGCGTATTGTCCCCGTGTTCAGTTATAAATTCTTCAAAACTAAGTATCTTAGGTGGAGTGTAGGTCATGAAAAATCTCCAAGGGTTTAGTATCTCTGAAAAAATCTAGGAATCTTATCCAAATTTTATTGTAGAAAATTTAATTAGTTATTTTCTACTTATCTTATTTTCATAGCAAACAACAAAACTAATACCTAACACTACACTCAACCCTAAGATAAATCCTGAAGGATGACCACCCACAATCAACAGCATAACTAAAAACCCCAGCCCAACATAAGCGGTTTGCTTGAGTAGAGAAACTAGTCTTGTTTGAGTATTGTGAATCATAACCAATCACCTGCTAAATATATAAATTATTAATTTTTACTGCTAACCCAAACCAGGAAAAAACTTATTCCACACATTCGATTTTTTAGCACTAGCATCTCCTTCAAAAACACCGCCGAAACCTCGATGAAGAGCTTGAGTTTCTAGGGTGTTGATTTCGTGGATCATCTGAGCTAATTCGGGGTTTTCGTTAATTAACTCATCCTCTAATTCCAACTCCTGCTGCAACAGTTCAGCATTCCGCCGCAAGAACCACCGTTGATTATGGCGACGGCGGATTTGTTCTTCTGACAGTTGCAGTTCTTCCTCAAAGTTCAGGTCGTCGTAGTACATTGGGTTTCTTCCTCAATCAGTCCAAAGTATTCGGCAGAGATTTCCATCAAGTAGGTTAGAGCGAGGCAGTTGCCGTAGTTCGTGTAAATTTGGGCGATCGCGCTAAGAACATCCGGCATATTTTCTAGGGTCACTTCCTGGAAACGAGAGGCCAGATGGTATGCCGAATGTTCGACATCTGGTTCGATAACCGGGACATCTTCTGACCAGATGATCAGCTTGCGCCGGTTTAATTCTGCACCTAAATAAACAAAACTTGTACTAGTGGATTACGTTCAATCATGGAAGCGATCGCCCTAGTTTTTCGTTGCTCAAATGGGTGCATAAATCCGGCGATCACCATCTTATAATCATTGCCCATACAATATAAATTAAGCTGCCCGTAGGCTTCATAAATTCTTTTTCTATCAAGATATTTTTTGATTTCAATTACTGTGCCATCCTGCCAATCAGTAACGATATCCGCATAACCACCTTGGAATCCACTTTCACACCGAGCTTGAAAACCATGTTCTCGGAGTCGGGAAGTGATGGCTTGTTGCAAATCTTTTTCTTGCCAGTTTTTTGGTAGCTTTAAATCTTTGGTGATGATTGCCCACTGGTCTTTGACTGGTAATGCCGACAACGGTTGATCATGATTGTCGCTGTCGGTTTGCAGTCAAAGCTTAAATTTGTAGACAAGTCCGTAATGTTCACGTTGTCTGATAATTCTGATGATTTTTCCTTTGATTTCATTGAGGCGATCGCCAGCTTTCAACTCATGAACAATAAATTCATCCAAATCCAAACACCGAGTACGCTCCAGCTGATCAATCATCTGCTGTGTAGCTGAAGCTTCGCGCTCTCTTAATAATTGTCTTTCCTCGGTTGAAAGCGCATCTCCGTTTGGCTTGTTGTTATCCCGGTCAATTGCTGAATAGTTGGCCAACTGTGGCATCGCGTACCACTTAGAATACCCACCCCAGTATACTGCACGGTTTACCGGAGATTCGCTGATTAAACTTCCTAGCCGATCTAGACTAATATTCTCCATTGTCGCGGCTTTACCCCATTGCTTGATCACACCCAAGTCGTTACCACCAACAAGTGTTACCCACTTCATCTGACTGGAAGATGTCAGGTTTAATCCCATCGCGCCTACGAAGGGAGTTTGGGTAATTAGCCAAGAATTTTCTCGCTTGGCTCCTCCCAAGGATGAAATGTGCAGAATCAGAGTACCGATGCGCGTATTCTTCGTTTTCTTACACGCATCACCGATGACCATACCCTCGTCAACCACCAGCAGAGACTCTTCTTGCTGGCTTGCCCACTGAATATATTCATCCAAAACTTCATCAAGCCAATCGCAAATTTCTTCGGGACACCTATTCTTACAAGTTTTGCGTTTGACTACATCGACTACGCCATTAGTATAGCCATACTCGCCCTCTTCATTCTTGGGATCGACGTAGAAAATTTTCCGATTTGGGTTGTCAGCTTTAATTCTCCGCAGTGCATTAGAAACTAAAATACCCTTTCCACTACCACCAACACCAAGAATTACGCAATTCTGCACAGGAGAAGCGATCGCACTCACAATATCAAAAATGTTACTACTTTCGTGTACCGAGGATTGAGTAGCAACTGCAACTAGCGGATTGTTGACTAATGGCTGTGGACTAATAACTGTTGGTGACGCGCTCAAGGCTTGACCACTGCCGACATTTTCTCGTTCCTCCAGATAATCCAAGGCCGTCTCTGAGAGCGCGTAGCCTTGTTGGTTGGCAAAGGTTAACTCCGCCTCAACCGCCTGTTCGCCCACTTGCCGATAATAGCAGCGAAAATCATCTCCTTCCAGCACATGGGCAACACATCCATAGTCTCGAATCGCAGTCTGATTCCTCTGTACCTCTTTAGCTTGCTGCCATGCGCTGAATATCGACCAGCAAGCGATCGCAACTCCTGTGACTGGAGAGGTCGCGCTGGCGGCAACGGCGGCGACGATAACTCCTAATGCAATTTTCCACTGGATGTTATTTTCAGTGGTTTGTTTGAATGCAATTGCGCTCCACTCAGAGGGGGATCTCTGGATTTTTTGTATATCAAATCTCGACATTTCCATTTTTCATTAAACGGTAAAGAATTGTTTTTCTCCGTCTCCAGCAGTATCAATTTCTTCAAGGGGCGTTTTTGCTGGGAGATAAACAACCTTGACTCCTTCTATTGATTCATAAACAGACCTAATTATGTATTGCGGGTCAGAATGAATTTTAGTCACTCCAGCCAATTCACAATACACCTCTCCTACTAACCTCATAGCCAAACTGTAATCGTATAATTCTCTTTTTACTTTTTCAAAATCAATATCTCCGTGTTCATTACAAACAAACTCTTTCCAGAATGATTCAAACTCTTTATCAACTTCTTGTTGTAGTCCTTGACTAATCATTTTCATCTTGAAGACTCCTGTATTGCATAGCTCAACTTACCAACCCAAATAATTAGAGCGACAATCACCTCAATCGCAAATAAGGTAATAAAAGCCAACGCCAAATTAACGTAATCCAACTTTGACCACTGCCCTGTAGATAAAACAAAAAAGAAATCTGAAAATTTACCACTCGCTACAGGTGAATAAACCGTGATGCAGATGAGAAAGTCGATGGTGTAGGTAAAAACTTTTAGAGTCTCTAAGTTGCTGATTACTGAAGTGGGGAGAGCGTTATAGGTTCTTTTTAGCATTTTCAAACTAGGATCGTCGTCTTCCCTTAATTGATATTTGCTCCGACCATCCGCTGACGAAATAACTGTCTGTACAAATCTTTCATTATTGTACAAAATTAAGGGCAGAACCTCGATTATTTGAATAACTCCCCATAAGATTGTCCCCAGTATCCATGTAATTCCTTTTCCAATAATTGAGGCTATACCGTTGATAACTGGGATTACAGAAATGAGATAAACGAACGCACTGTTTAAGACCTTGCCACTGAGCAATCCTACAACCTTTTCGTAGGGCTGAATATTCAGATAGGCAAACCAAAATGCACTGAACACCAGCCCCCAATACAAAATTCTTAGCCATGAATTGGGCTTGTTGTTGCGTGGGCGATCTCCTTTCTTGGGCATCGAAAAGTTAACCACGTTTTTCGTCCTTGTTGAAATCAACGGTTTTGATTACAAGCAATTTAGTTAACCCTAAAATTTGATTGTTTGTTAATTTTCGTAAACCTTTATCATCATCAAGGGGCAGATAATACTGAGCCATAATCAATTCTCCCCATCCGCGATTGGTTGACTATAGATACCACCCCGAAATCTCTTGAGTCGTTTGGCAACTAAATCTCTGTTGCCAGTGAACGCGATCGCACCCACCGTCCCGTTTTCTTCAATTACTCCAGTGTTCCCCTGACCATCACAAACCACAGTGCCACTGGGAAGTGGTTGTTTGGTATGACGGTCTGTAAGTGTCTGCCCTTCAAATATCGATACATAACGAATGCGTGGGTAACTACCTACAACTATTGGCAGACAGCCATTTTGATATCTGGCATCAGCAATCCTGGCTTGTTCTTGCTCAAATGCTAATTGTTGTTCCAGCTTGGTTTGTTGCTCGGAGTTAGTAGCGATTTGTGCCTTGATTGATGAAATAGATTGCAGGTTTCGGGAGATGTCCTCACTGGAGAAAGCTAAAGAAGTTAAAATGATTCCCCCAAAAATAATTGATGTTCGATGTTTACGCCATTGTCTTGATGTCAACATTACTCTCCCGCCTCCAGCAAAAAAGCATCAATATCTATAGTTGTCTTTGATTTGGGTGCGATTGCCTTAACTGCTGCTTTTGTGCCAGCAATCTCACCATTCACTTCTAGTAAAAACGCATCAATATCTACAGGCTTAATGCCGTAATTTCCTAGCATCTTGTCAACGCGCTCTCCATCATTCGCCCACTCCATCAACAAGTCAGTAGTCTGGTTGTTACCTGTTCTCACAGAGTTAACAAGTTCTGCATCGCCTTGTTCAAGAACTCGGTTAAATACGTGGTTCTTGATTTGATTAATAGCTGCCGCCTTCCTGATGCCATCTTGCACCGCCATTTTTATCATCGCCGCCATCAATTGAGGGCTGGAGTGCCGAGAATATTGTGCTGCTAGTTTAGAGGCTTGTTTAACAGTAATCTCGTCTGACTGCCCTAATTGTTGTTGGTTGTTTAGGGCTTCTCCAACAGCATTGAATATTCCTTCTAATTCCTCAGTTATGTCATCAGAAAACTCTTCGGCATCCGGGTCTATTTTTGCGCCATTTTGCGCCATGATCATCAACGAATTATCTATTTGTTCTGGGGAATAACGCTCTCCAAAGTATTCATAAAGTTGACTGCGAGTGAATGTTGACATTTTCGTTCCTCCATAATTCAAAGTTTTCGCGTGTTAATTTCTGGAAATTTAGCTTCAAAAATTTTTTGGGTTCTGAGTTTTTTAGTAAGCTCTCATCAATTTCTTGCTTAATAATAAAGATAATTATTAGCAGAAATCTTTGGTAAGCATCTAAGTAAGGACTTCTGGAATTTATATAGTATCTGTGTTTGATAGGACTGACTTTATCAATGATATTGCGTTCCCATCTCCAAATACTTGTCCTATTTACTCCTAATATATTGGCTAACTCTTTTCTTGACAGTAAGTTGTCAAAAAGTGCTTGCCAAAACTTAGAATCTTCTTTGATAGCTTCTAGTACTACAGGTAGACTCTTCTCGATAGTGTTGCACCCCCTTGTCTATGAATAAGCATAAATCAACGATTTATTAGGTTTTTTGACTGTATTTTTGACAGTAGTTGCTGATTTTTGCGTGACATTGTTGCTTGCAACAACCTGCAACATCGTTGCAGTGTTGCATCTTAAGAAATTATTATTACTTTTTGATTTTCCCGTGATTCCAATCTCCATACCAGTATGCTTGCTCCAAAAAATTGTAAGTATTCGGGTCTACTTTTCCAGATAACTGTTTATAATCAAGCCCGTTTTCTAGTGCTTGCCGAATATCTGGTGGCAGCTTAAATCCCTGTGCTGGAATCTTATCGTATTCCTTGCCTATCAAATTTTGATATTGCTCTTGAGCTTCTTGAGGAGAAATCTTTCTACTTTTTAAATCCTCCTGTAATCGCTCCATCTTACCTTCAAAGGTTTGATTTTTGGTGTGGGCTAGTGAAGAAGGCAGAAGGCAGAGGGCAGAGGGCAGAGGGTAGAAGGAATAAGTCAAAACAATTCAAAATTCAATAAATGGTAAATTACTGCCTGCTTTTTTAGTTCTGACAAGGCGCGTAACTTGCTTGGGTTTTCGCCTTGCAATTCCTGAATAATTGCGTCAAATCCTGTGTGCATATTTTGCGTGTAACAACGTTTCACCTATGCACAAATAATAAATAACCCACACTATTGGCGGGTATACAAAAATATCAGCAAAAACAGCTGCAAAAACTTCCGCTAATCTTGAAAAAAAATGGCATAGTTTCTGCCATTGCGCTCCCATTCTTTGTTTATCTGATCAAGCACCCATCTTGCATATCTTGGGGTTTGCTCGTTCATCCATTTTCTAATGGTGCGCTCATCGCGCTCAAAGAATGCTGTTACCAATAAGCGCAATCTGTTTTCTTCGGGCGCTTCCCATTTGTGAATAAATTCCAGTAAGCTCATAGTTGCCCTCCATAGGCTCATTTTGTGGTGGTGCAAGAGTCCTCCGGTGCTTCACCACCGGGGGCATCTGTTTATTTTGTACCATTTAGAATCTAAAATTAAACTGTTTAGTTACTAATTAGTTGCTAAAATCAGAAATTATTCTGACAGACATTCACATGATTAGAAAACGCGATCGCCGATTTCCGGTAAACCTTCCTATTGTTAAAGAAATCCGTTTATCTCTGTGGGGACATACCAGAGGTGTTTCTAAGACTCGTATGGCTGAAGCTATTTTGATTGACCGGGTATCTAGTGCAGATAATTGGGATGAAATTTGCAAGGACTTACGGCAAGAAGCTGCCATATTAAAAATTCCTGTCGAAGAATTAATCAAACAAATACTTAAGGCTGATAAGTACGACGAATCTATAGATGTGGATGATGTTGACTGGAGATGCCTCATAGAGGATGGGGAAATTGAGTTACCGGAAGCAGATGAATAATTAAAGTCATTGCTATGCAAAGCAACGTCAGACTAATTCGCGGTCAAGATAGCATCACCGTAAAAGCGGATTTAGTAGAGCTAACACAAAAACATGCTGATGAATACACCTCCCGATGGAAAGAACAATTAAAACTGCACGGACAAGAAGATAAATTTTGGGATTGGGAATTTAAACTCCAGTTTGTCATTAGCAGACAACCAAACCGTGAAGGTTATGCGATTGAATACGATAGTGAAACTCAAGGTTTAATGCTCATGGAAGCTAAATTGCACGGCTCACGTTTAACTCCAGGAAAACGCTTGGTTTACGTTGATGGTATTGCTTCTGCGCCTTGGAATCGGGAGGCAATTCAACGCCCACCTAAATATAAGGGTGTTGGTACTGCACTATTAAGCTTTGCCAGAAAACGTAGTCTAGAACTGGGCTATGAAGGTAGAGTAGGATTACATTCACTACCTGGGGTAGAAAAATTCTATGATCGCCAAGGCATGATTGATTTAGGAGAAGATGAAGATTACGACGATTTAGTTTACTTTGAATACGGGGTATGGCGTTCTTCTAGTCAGGTTTAGGGTAGATGAGTCAACACGAATTGAGAGAAAATTACGATAATCCTAGTCAAAACAATGCAACCAACCCAATGGATTTACTGCTTGATGAAGCTTGGTTACGGCAAGCTGTAGAAGCTGAGGAGCTTGTTGGTGGTAACATTGGTGCTGGATTAAACTGGGGAAGTGCATTTGGCGACCTCATACTCAACTTTGAACTCCTGGGGCGTTTAACAACATTGCGTATCTCCCTAAATAAAGAAGTGCGGTTACTACTTAATAACTGGAATTTAGGTACAGCTACAAAAATTGCTCTTGTAGCTGCACGAGAGAGAATATTAGAAAAATTAAGGTTGCCCACACCACAGGTAAAGCAATTAGTACTCACAACTTTGGGAAAAGATGAACTTTATGGTGAAGAGTTCATTTCTAACCGAGAAGTACTACGCGAGTTGCTAGAAGTTTTATTAACACCACAGGATTGGGAAATGATTGCCGCAGTTGCCGCAGACTCTCTCAAACAGCAAATTATTCATCAAGCTACTGGCGAAAAAATCTCAGCATAAACATGATTGAACCGACACCAGAGCAACAACTTTTTATGCAAGATGATGTTTCCACCCGCTTACATCATTTGGCAAGTCACTTGTCACAAATTCAGTCTTTTTGGACTCAAAACTCATCGAAGGATTTAATGCTGCCTCTGGTAAAAGAAAGTCGGTATTTTATTGAGTGGACTGTGCCAGACATGGTGAAAGCGGATGACATTGACCGGGCTTGTGAATTGGTTGATTTAGTGCGTTTAATGACTCATTGGCTATTTCATTGGGACGAGATTTGGTCTAATGATGAGCAAAAACAAGCTGCGGCTGTTGCAACTCTTGATTGGTTGCGTCGAGTTTTGGAAATAGCTGATACAGAACCAGAAGCACTCAGTGCTTAATGATGTTGATGGTTAGTTAGGGCTGAGTGAATTTCTCGTGATCATAACAAATATCACCCTCTACTCTACTCTTCTCTTTTTCCAAACACCCATTCAACAAAGCACTTCCTAAAACTCCCGAAATACACACCAACATCCCGCCCAAGCAAATGTTCTTTCGGGCTTGCCAGTTATAGTGACTGATGATGCCAGAACTCGAATTAGCTCCGATTATTTCAAATCCCCAGCATCCTAAAGCACCAATTCCCAAAAATGCTGTGCTTAACAAGCAAGTAATTCCCACTGACAACAACGCATTCTCCATAAATTCTCTTGTCCTTGAACGTTTGATGTAGCGATATCGAATTACAATCAGGCTTGGTTCCTCATACTTCGCTTGATATTCCTGGGTTAATTTTTGATTGCGGTTGTTCATACTGGCTCCTGGGAAGAAAAAAATAAGACAGCCGAAGCTGCCATTGATGAATTAGCTATTATCAGCTGACCTGAAGATTACGCGATTGAACTAACCGATTGCGCCACTCCTGATTTTCAAACAACGCACCCCAAGACTCGAACGAAAGTACTTGTCTAGGGCAATACCGTAGCCAATTTACGAGGGTTCAACACCTGTAGAAACGGGATGAATACGTCCTAAAGAAGTAAGCTTGGCAAAAATCTGACTTAATAAAATAGGCTCAGGCATTTCA
>NZ_JACJSE010000064.1 GCF_014698045.1 Aulosira sp. FACHB-615 | reverse complement strand
CGATACTGGGGGATGAAAACATTAAGTGGCGACCAAATCAATTTGGTTATGAATTATTTGGCTGTACGGTTGATTTTCAGTTTCCTGTAATCAAACTGCTCGACTATCAGCAAAGGTTGTCGGAACTTGAAGCCAGCCATAACCCATTCGCTACAGTAGTAATGGCTCACTTGGCGGCGGTACAGACCCGTAGTAATAGATTGCAAAGAAAACAATCAAAACTGGCTTTAGTACGTCGGTTGTACGAGCAGGGGTTTGAACGCGAGGCTGTTGTTAACCTGTTGGCTTTTATTGATTGGATGCTGACGCTACCATTAGATTTAGAACTAGAGTTTCAACAGGAAGTAGAACAATTGGAGGCACAACAGCGTATGCAGTATGTAACATCATTTGAACGCAGTGGTATTCGCTTGGGACTGTTAGAAGGGATTGAGTTAGGTTTAGAACTTAAATTCGGTGCTTCTTCACTCTTTGTAATGGATGAAGTTTCCCAAATTTATGACATTGAACAATTACGAAAAATTAAAGAAGGTATAAAAACAGCGACTTCAATTGATGAATTGCGTTCTATTTACCAAACAGCAGATGACACTCCAAGAGAAAATTAAAGTCTTAATTTGCTGGTAATTTTCCTCTTTTAATTAGCAATTAGTTAGGATTTCCCCCCAACGTGCGGTCGGAAAGTCAGATTAATCCGTGTAGTTACAAGCTTGTTGGTCTTCGGAACCTGATGCAGATGAGTAGTCTGACAACCAGGAAGCATCACCAGCAAACTCCCATGCTCCAGCCAGAAATCAGTAGGCTTACCTCCGATGGCCTTAATTTGGAATTTGCGAACCGAACCTAAACTTATGGAAGCGATCGCCGGATTTAGCCCCATCGAAGTCTCGCTATCGTTATGCCAGCCGATACTGTCTTGGCTGCTTCTGTACTGATTGCCAATGACGATACGGAAGCTGTAACCAGTAGCGGCGGTGATTTTATCTCGCAGTTGTGCCAGTGGTTCTGTCCAAGGCTGGGGTTTGAGTAAAACGCTCTTGGAGTAGAGATAATCACAGCCCTCGTCACCGTAAATACATTCCAGTCGCGGAACAGGCATCGTTTTGCCCAGCATTTTTATCTGATTCTGTTGCCATTGCAGTTGTTGGCAATATTGATATAGTTCGTCAACTTCCGCGAGAGTGAGAAACTCTGGATAGTAATTGACTGGTAAAACTGTTGTGGGTTCATCAAATAGCGTCATCTGTTTCATAATTCCCCTATGGCGTAGACGCAAAGCGGCTTGTCCTTGGACATCGCCCGTACAATTTCTTCTGCCCGTTCTTGTGAAATAGCCTGTTCGGGATTCTTGTAAAACCCAACAATTTGAGATTTGGGACGCACGATAATGCGCTGCGTGGTTACACGTTTGTCCCACACAAAGCAGGAAATGGTGATATTGTCAGTAGCCCAACGAGTACCCCTCTTGTCCTTGCGAAAGCAGAAGCGGGGCAGAGTTAACACCAGTGAAGGCGGATATTGCATCATAAAATCCGCCCGGTCATCGCAGGGTTCGAGAAAGCTGGTCAACAAGAACGCCGCAACGCCCACACGGGCTTTATGGTAGGCATTTTTGATAATAGGTGCAGCAAACTCCGCATAAGGTGGATTTGTGCAGATCCAGTCATACTCTGGAAACTTAGCCCAAGACTCGGATAACGTTGCATCCAAATGGTAATCAGCTGCTTTATGTGGATCAATATCGTTCGTCCACATTTGTTTGGTGTAAGGCCATGCCTGGAGTAATGATGCGATCGCACGATGTCCAACACAAGGTTCACCAATCACACCAGACAACGGGACATGGCGCAGCAGTTCTGTAGTGAACCACGAAGGAGACTCGTAGAAGTTGAGAGGGTGACGGGTGACAGGTTCAATAACAGCCTTTTGGGGTGTTAATAATGGTGTGACTGTCATGCTACCTCCTGCGGTTGTTGGACAATCGTTGCACTGATGGATTCAAAATCAACCTGAAAGATATTTAAATCTGGAGTTATTTCGCCGGAATTATATCGGTCTGTAATGATTTGTCTGATGCCTGCTTCTGTCAGTCCATCGGGTATATCTAAGTGAGCTTCCTGATAAACTTTTTCTACTACTTGAACTACTATTTTCATGAATTGTTCTCCCAAAATTCAATTTGACTTATCGTTTGAAACTGTGCAGCCAGTGTGCTTAAGTATTCCTGTAGTTCTTCTGTTGCTTCTTTGGGGCTAATTTCTTTTTCACAAACATAAATTCTCAACTTCTCTAAATAAACTTCTACACGAGTCATATTTGTATGTGGTGAAGTCAGTAGTGTTAAAGTGAAGTCCTCATATTTGCAGAAGTAATACTGGTGGTCTTCACTTAAAGGTTGCCCTTGCTGCCAAGTAATCACTTCTTCAGCGTCATTACCAGCTAGTTCAAATTCGACTTCCTCAATTGCAACTAACGCCAGACGCTCGAAGACTCGCTACCGCTTCGCTAATGCCACGCAAGCTTTTTCAGCCGGGTGAGTGGAGTCTTGCATTCGGTAGTTATCTTTAACTACATAGCCTTGAAGTCGATAAAATGCTTTGGCTAATTTTTCAATGAGTGCATCTGTTTGAAATAATCCAAGTTCTTTCATGTTTAAATCCCAAATTCAAAAACTTTAATTCCATCAACATCAACATGACTGATGTTAATTAATCCACCTCCTGCATAATCACAAGGAATCTTGCGTTTATCCTTGTCATCAAATGCTTCTTTGTGTACTTCTAGCCATCGACCTACACAAGAAAAACCAATGGCTGATTCCGGTGCGCCAGCTTTTTTATAATCTGCAACAGTAGCTATATATCCACAAGAGGGACACTTGAATTTCCACCGCATCTTGTCTTGTCCGAATAATGTTTGTCCTTGTAAAAGCCATTCATCTTTTGTCATCATAATCATCCAGTAAAAAATCTATTTCCTGTTTTGCGAGTGCGATCGCTGCTTCCTCAACTTCAAACCCCAAATGCTTTAGACTATCTGCAAACTTCTTTTTATTGTGATAGTCTTCGTTAGAAGCATAAGCTATCCAGTGGTACATCTGTAGGTGTTCTATCCACCTGATTTCTAAGAGAATGCCTTTGTAGATTAAGTAGTCTTTTGTGTCCATAATGGCTTTCTTAATCCTTATTCCTTACTTCCACAATCCCCGCTTCCAAAGCCTCCTGTGGACTATCGTAAATCCCGCTTAAATATGGGTCATCAGAAAACTCATTAAATTGACAAACACCAGCCCCATAAATGAGAGCGAAAGAATATTTTGATGTGTCAGTTGGACAGTACCAAACAGAAACATAATGCGTACCTTTCATAGCCCCTTTACTCTGGTAAACTTTCTCTCGCAATAGCGGGGTTTGTGGTTGCTTTACCTCCCAGGAATAACCGCATCTGTCACAATATACTGTTCTTTCAGTTGGGTTCTTTCGGTAAATATCTTGGCTTCCGCAGTTGGGGCATATCATAATATTATTTATTCAGTTAACCTCCTACTATTTTATTATTAAATCGAGGTAATCTTATTCATCATCCAAAGAACAATCGCAAGCCACATAAATAGCTTCAGGTGGTATTTTGCTTGCTCTTTCTGGGAAGATTTGGACGTACAAACTTCTTAATAAATTTCCTTCGCCATTACAAAAGTTGCACGGCTGAAAATCGATGTCGTATCCCTTGAATTTCAGCCAATTTAAGCAAGTGTTCAAGGGTGATGAATCAACAATATTCTGAGCATCACAAACGGGTAGAATAAACTCTTGAATGAGAGCGAAATTTGTAGAGAAGGCTGGGCAAAGGCCATACTCTTGAACCCAGGTATCAAAATCATCAACATTAGCAGGATGATACCAAGTAACTTCAGCGTCGTACTGGTATTCTGTCTGGTTTACTCTTTCTGTAGATAATTCCCAATCAAGGGATTCTGCTACAAATTCGTCTAGCAGTTTGTGTGATGTGATTTTGATTTTTTGAGTAGGCATAACTTTATCCTTGATTATTTGATGAGTGCTAATCTTCATTTTCAAGCTGGGGAATAAAATGTGGCGCGATCGCTTTTTGAAGATTGATGGCAGTCAAAATACTTTCTAAAGAATCTAGGTTGGCTTTACCTCCTAAAATTGTTTGTCTGCCTGAATAATCACCATGCAGCATAAAATAAGACATCAACCGTCTCGCCTTCTGATTTCCTTGTGTGGCAGCATCAGAAATGAAATCGATGGCAATCAAATCAAGTATGGTCTGGTGAGTCCAATCAGGTAGAGAATCAACACCAAGCCATTGAGCAACAGTCGTACTTTTGAAATAGCCATAATCTTCGTGGAAGATGTATGCAAGGCTAATTTCTTTACCGATTTCGTTGATGTGTTGTTCGTTCATAATTAAGCAATAAGCTACTGAAATAACTTTGTCACAGTGGGCAACCACCGCAGTTGAAAAACTGTTTGATTTGATGATCTAGCCAACGCCGGAACCATACGCCCCCATTGTTTGCCTGACTCAGTAGGGCGATATGGGATTTTCTTATCCTGGGTGCGGTATTGCAGCCCAGATTGTACAAGCCAGTTGTTAACAGCCCTTGCAGACATTCCAACCACTTCACCAATTTGTGTTGCATTTAGAAATGCGTCATCTGCAACATTCGTTTGAGCGATCGCAGTCTTGAGTTCATCAGCAGCAGGCTTGAGGGCAGGGTTAACAGCAGTGGCAGCATTAACGGCTAACTGCGCGGTGAGGGATTTGTCTAATCCAGCAAATTCACCCAGTATCATGGCTAACTGTGCAGCTTCGTGAGACGGAGCTATGGCTTTGGGTGGTTCTGGTTCGGGTATTGGTTCTACCTCACTAGCTACGATTATTTTTGTCAAGGTTCTGTTAGCCCAAACGCGAAACTCTACTGAAACCCATCGAGCTAAATCAACAGCAATTTCAGGGTGAAGCCAAGTGCTTTGTTCGCTACCATGCGCTTGGATTTCGATTACCAGCGACGATATGATGATCTTCATATCGTTAGAAAGTGCTTGTAAATACTGCTTTGTAGACTTGAGCTTGGTGTAGTCGGCTAAAAACTTACCATTAGCCTTGCACATTTGAGTGCCATTCACGTAGCCCTTGGGGATGGTGTATTTTCCTATCTGCCCATCCTGAGCCATTTGATTAATTTCCGAATCGCGCCAAAAGTGTATCAACATAACTAAGTCCTTTTGGTTGTTGTTCAAAATCGGTTAGATGTGAACTCGAATCAAATCCTGTTTGCCCACCAACGGAAAACGAGCAGGTGCAGCCAGTGGTCGAACCAAAGCCGGGGACATTAGCTCGACAACGTAAGACCAAACATTGTTCACCAGCACAATCCCCAGAACCAAACGCTGCTTTGTGGCATGGCTGTCGAAACGGAGCATGACGCGATCTCCCAGCACAAACGCAGGTTTTCTCATGTACGTGGACTTTACTTGCCCAGTACCGATAATCTCGTGTTTGGTGGCGTAGGTGATGGAGCGTTCGCAATTCACGGCATAAACCCATCCCTCTTCCTGCCACAACACCCCGCAGCAGTAGCCGAAAGTGTGATTATTCGTGAGGTAAACCTTCTCGGACAAATGAACTTCAAGCGAGGGCATCTGTTGACCCCAAGGTGGCGACAAATACCAGCATCTTTCAAGGGTGATGATTGCACAAGTCATAGTTTTGGCTATGAATGAAGGGATTGGTGAGGCATTGAGAAAAAATCACGGAGGTTTGTCCTAATGCAGATGGGTATAGTTGATGGAAACAAGAGAACAGTTAGCTAACAGGTGGGCATCAAAGCCCACTTTCTCCCTACACCCCGACTAACGCCGTAGTCTCAAACAACCCCTGCAATTCCCCCGGCGACAGTTGCTCCAACGGGTGGTATTGCAAGTATTCGTTAGTGCTTGGTAAACCATCCGGGATTTGAAGCAGCCACACAGCATCCTCGGCAGAATCACAAAAGGTTTGCTTTTGATGGATTCGCGCAAACCACCAGAGGGCATCTGTAAAGCCGGCTTCGCCTAGTTTCTCTCCATTGCTGGTATAAATCCCATCATCGAGCAGTTCCAAGCCGTATTTGTCGCACTCAGTGGCAATCTGCACCATGATTTCGTTTCCAGTGGTGCATGGTTCTTCAAATGCTTGTTGTACTGGTAATGTGCCTTGCTGATACTGCTGTTTGACGTAACTGTGGCATCGCTCAGGTGTAGTGTCTCGGAAAATCTCAACGTCATTTACCAGCACTCGCCAGTACAAATCCTCGTAGTTGTTCTGGTCAAAGCTAACGCTGGCCACCAATTGACCATCAACAGAAGCTTCTTGGTCGTAGAATGAGATTTCTGTAATTGTTGGGACTTCTGGAAACTGTGCTGGTGCGGGTAAGGGTAACGGTAGTGTATTGTCTTTGTAATGCCAAGTGATGAAGCGGTAACACCATGCTTGTGTATTGTGGCGGAAAATCTCTACACCGTTCGCCATCACTACCCAAGGCTGGGTGACGAATTCGCCATTGTCGTAGCTGATGTATGCGATTAGCTGTTTACCAGCAAAAATCTCGAAGTGGTGGGGGTTGATTTCTGTTACTGTTAATTCTTCTGGTGCGATCGCATTGGCTTGATCTGCGATGTATTGGTCGAACTCGCCTTGGGCTATGTCCTGTTCGTCAATCTTCTGAAACTGGGCAGATTGATATTCTGCGATCGCGTTTCTCCATTCGTCCTTGCAGCGTCTGTCGATTACTTCGAGCGTGCAGCCGATTTCGCTGTGGATGCGCTTTAGCTGGGGTAGGGATTTGCAGCGTAGCTGTTGTTGGGTATAAGTTGGATATGTCATGATTGTTAGGTTCCTATAAGGACGGAAAGCACTTCAGATTCGCGGTCGGGAGTGCTTTCTTTATGTTTAAAGTGTAAACTTGTTAATTAACACTTGTCAAGTGTTTAGTTGACAATTAACATATACTTATAGAATTGGGATTACGACTATGCCTGTGAAAGTTAGACGAATTATTAAGCTTGAAATTGATATTCCTGGGTTGGGTGAGCGAATCAAACAAGCACGAGAAGCTAGTGGACGACCAGTAACACAACTAGCTAAAGAAGCTGGCATCTCTCGTAACTATTGGTATCAACTAGAAGCTGAGGCTGTTCTAGGTGGTATGGCTGAAGAAACTTTGCGAAAAATAGAAGAAGTTTTAGGTGTGGATTTAGGCGTACAGTTTGATGATTAACCTTCCTCAGCAGATGTTAAGTCCTCCTCAAAATCTGCTACCGAGTGATGTTTGAATTAAGTCGCTGTTGAGCCAGACGTTCTACAAATACACCTGAATAAAAATGCACAGTATCTCTTTGCGATCAACTCTGAGCAAATATCACTGAATTAAAAGAGGTAGGCGCATGAACACCCCACCCCATAAGCCCACAAAATCTACCTCTGCCACATCCAGCAACCCAGAATCCCCCAACTCATACATCGCCCCTTCAGAAAACCCAGCTTCAGTAACCATCGACGTTACGGCTGTTGAAGTACCTGAGCTAACCTCAGAAGAACAAAGCGATCGCCTACATCTTGAACGCAGAGTTGAGAGAGCATTTTTTGAGGCTGGCAAGGCATTAATGGAGTTGCGCGATCGCAGGTTATACAGATCCACGCACCGCACGTTTGAGGAATATTGCCGGGATAGGTTTGGATACACCCATCGCCGAGTCAATTATTTAATAGCTGGTTCTGTAGTATTTGACAACATAGCAATGGGAACAATTTGTTCCCAAAATAGGGAAGCCGATGAAACGGGAACAAATTGTTCCCAAAACGAGAAAGTAGACACAACTCGACCTAATCGTTCACGAATCCTGCCGACTAACGAAGGACAAGTGCGCCCTCTCGCACAGCTAGAACCCCAGCAACAGGTTGAAGTTTGGCAACGGGCAGTTCAAGTTGCCAAGGGCAAAGTTCCCAGTGCCAGAATTGTAACTGATGTAGTAAAGCGTATAATGGAGCGTACAAGAATACCCAACACCTACCAGATTGGCGAAGTCTGCCAAATTTTAGTCAAGGATAATCCTGATTTGCGGGGCAAGGGCGGCTGTTGGGGTCTTGTGACTCATGTTGGCGAATTCAGTTGTACTGTAAAAACTTGGGATGGTGAACTGACGGTTGGAGTTCAGCATCTCAAGTCGTATGATTATCTGCCCCAGGAGTGCCAACAGATGCAGCAGATTTGCGATCGCCTTGCTCGAATATATTCCGATTCTCTGGAGGAGACAGTCAAAAATCTGTTGCAGTCGTTGGGGAAGGTCAATCGCCCTTATCTTACTGATATGGAAGATAAGCTGCTTAGGGTTTTGGAGTCTGAATATGAAAAAAGATAACTCTAGACATCGCAAGAATTACTGCTGGCATTTTCTTAATAAGAAAGAGCGATTGCCTTTGTCTGGACTAGTATGATTTTTGTTAAGATAAGTGCGGCATTCCATCAAGCTACAATACTGGGATGCCGAAAGTCGTAAAACTTGTGTGAGGAGAAATGGCAGCTAAAGATATATTTCACCTATTTCCATAAGGAGGCTTACACTGAACCCGATAGGGTTCAGTGTTGAGAGGAATTGCAGGTTAAAAACGAAACATTCCCCGACCAATAGCAACCGCAGGTTGTTGAGGGAGTGGGAACAGTTGAGTTTTTGACAATCAATCTTAGACGTGACACAGCTATTTTGATGTATTATGTTCATCTGTGATTAGGTCGAAGTCATGGAACAAGTGCTGACGCTAGTTTGCAAACTCAACCCCTCTCAAAAACAGGTAGAAGAAATTGAACTGGTATTAAAGGCTTTTGCTGATGCGTGTAACTATGCTAACCAGAAAGTTAAGGTTCAGATAACCAGTAAGACCACTATTCAAAATATGGTCTATAACGAGATTCGTGCTTTGTTTAGGTTAAGTGCAAATTTAGCTGTTCGTGCTTGCGCCAGGGTTGGAGCTAATCGCAAAACTGCAAAACTTAAAGGCAAGCCAGTTAAAGAATTTAAGCCAACATCGGCTGATTATGATGCCAGAATTTTTTCATTTAGAGAGAAAGACTGGACTGTTAGCCTAACTTTGATGAATGGCAGAGAACATATCAAAATTGATGCTGGTAATTACCAAAGAGGTAAATTAAAAGGCACAAAGCCAACATCAGCACAATTATGTAAACATCGTGATGGCAACTACTACATCCATATTCAAATTAAAGACGAAGCACCAGAACCAATCAAATCAACTAATGTAATTGGTGTTGATTTTGGTCGCAGAGATATTGCTGTAACTAGCAATGGTGATAAGTGGGATGGAAAGCAAATCAACGATGTTAGGGATAAGTTTTCTAGAGTAAGAGCATCTCTCCAGAAAAAAGCCACGAAAGGCACAAGGTCTACTCGGCGCAGGGCAAGGCAGATATTGAAACGGTTGTCGGGCAAGGAGAGAAGATTTCAACAATGGCTAAACCACAACATTAGCAAGTCTATAATTCAAGACGCATTAAAAAATAATGCGGCAGTGGCAATTGAGGACTTAACAGGTATTCGTGAAAGGACTAATCAAAAGCCAAGAAGTAAAACAGAACGTAGACGTTCTAACTCTTGGTCTTTTTATCAGTTGCGTTCTTTCTTGGAATACAAAGGCATCCAATTTGGAGTAGAAGTAATTGCTGTTCCTCCGGCTTGGACAAGTCAAACTTGCCATCAATGCCTGCATATTGGACTGCGTTCTGACAAGCGTTTCAAATGTACTAATGAAGCTTGTTATTGGAGTGGTGATGCTGATTTTAATGGAGCAAAAAATATTGCTACTATTGGGGCTGTTCTTGTAAACCAGCCCGGAGGCTCGAACTGTTTGTGTTGTGAACTCAGCACCGACAGTTCAGGGCTACTTAAAAGCCTATGCTCACCGCTTGCGGTGAGCATAGGTAGTTTACGCTGCTGTTAGACAAGCGTTGATTAAAGAACAGTGGGTGATTACAGCCGACCCACTTGTAATTAAAATTAATAAAGTTAGGCTAGAAATTGATTTAGCAGCAGAAAAAATCTTCGCTGCCCAAAAAGCAGGACGGAAAATTGCAGTTGAGGTCAAAAGCTTTGTCAGCAGTTCGGTAATTTCTGACTTTCATCTAGCTTTAGGTCAGTTTTTGAACTATCGACTGGCTCTACAAATGAAAGAACCCGATAGAATAATTTATTTGGCAGTACCGCTTGATACTTTTAACTCTTTCTTTCAAGAGATATTTGTTCAAGAAGCGATAAAAATTTATGAACTTAAGCTGATTATTTATGAGCCGAATAAGGAGGAAATTGTTGAATGGAGAGAATAAAATTTTATCGTCAATGTATCCGAGATTTATTAACAGAAGAAGCTACTCTAAATGAGAAAAACTCTAACGTTGAATCTCAGTTAGTTTTTGATACAGAACATGACCATTATCAGTTAATAGATATAGGTTGGGAAGATTTGAACCGGATTTATAACTGTTTTATTCATATAGATATTAAAGATGGCAAAATCTGGATTCAGCACAATATGACGGATGTTGATTTAGCCGAGAAACTTGTGGATATGGGAGTGACAAAAGAAGAAATTGTGTTAGGGCTACATCCACCTTATAAGCGTCCTCATACTGGGTATGGTGTGGCATGAGAAGTTGAGTAAACGCTGATATCGCCTCTAAGTTTTTATTAATTCGCCTCCACATTGTAAGTGAAGACTGAACCCCCAAATAGTCCTTGAACCTACAACTATTGTCGCCGATATCACAGGTGCTGACTAGACTCTTCGTTTGCAAGCTTGGATGCCCAGATTCTTCCCTATCGGACATCACACCAACGACAACCTGTTATTTATCTTAAAGGGTGACAAGGCAACTATAAGCTATGCAGGACAAAACTTTGAGAGGATGGTGAAGACAAAAAATAGGGAGTACTGTTGTGACTCCCCTGAAAAAATATGTTTCCTGAATCTTACCAAAAAACCCTGCGTGGCCATCTGAATGAAAGCCAGTATATAACCATACAGCTTCTGTTATTATTGCTACAAGTTCATCGACAGGTAAAACTCTCCGTTTTAGCGAGTGTGTTTCCACAACCGATTCAATATGGCAGTCGCAAGCGAAACCTGCAACGCTTTTTAAACTTGCCTCAACTCAATGTCAAACTTTTATGGTTTCCCTTGATAAAATATTGGATAAGACAAGTACAAACGGGACGAAACTTAAATCGAGAGCAGCGTCGTCGTCGCCAGAGACTCAAACACCATAAATATGGATATTGGATAATTGCAATTGACAGAACTCAATGGAAGGGAAGAAATGTATGTATGGTGAGTTTAGTCTGGGGAACTCATGCGCTTCCTTTGTATTGGGAAGTATTAAAACAGGTAGGAAACAGTAATTTTCATGCTCAAAAACGGTTGCTAAAAACGGTGCTGACTCTATTTAAAAATTATCCGGTTTTAGTATTAGGAGACCGAGAATTTCACAGTCCTAAACTGGCTCAATGGCTGGATGACAGGGGTTTATTATTCGCTCTGAGGCAGAAAAAAGACCTGCATTTCCAAACAGCATTGAATCAAGAGTATCAAGTCCTGAAAAATCTGGGATTCAAACCAGGAATGTCTAAATTTTATCAGGGAGTGAGGTGCAATAAAGGGGATGGAATCGGACTATTTAATTTAGCGATCTATTGGAGACGAAAATATAATAATCAGGGAGCAAAAGAACCTTGGTATATCTTAACTAACCTCCCAACATTACAGCAAGCATTGGCAGTCTATCGTTGTCGTTGGGGCATTGAACAAATGTTCAAGGATTATAAAACAAGTGGCTATAACTTAGAAGACACCAAGGTTAATGACACCCGTTTTTTAGCCTTAGTCTTGTTGATTGCTCTGGCTTATTGTTTGGCGACCATGCAAGGGCAACAGATGCAAAAATTAGGCATAGATATCTATGCTGGTCGTATCCAATCACACAAAGACCTCACCCCACCCCAGAGTCACTTTAGCTTTGGACTCTACGGACAACGATGGCGTTATGGGATGGAATTATGGGCAGATTGGGTTCTCAGTCTGATTGCCCTCAAACCCCATAAACGACTCTATTTTCAGCGTGGTTTTTATGCCCTCTCCCTTATCCAGCAAACTTTATAGGTAGGTTGTCACCCTCTGAGGTTATTTATATACATTAAGGTGTTAAGTACAAAGCGAAATAGCTTGTGAGGCATTCCACATTCTCTTGTTTCTGGTTTCTTGAGTAATATATTTTCAAATCGTCTAGTCATACCTTGGTACAACTACCGTCATCAACAACCAACAGGTTACTATATTAATAGTATTAGAAGGATAGATTCAAGAACAAGTGTAAATGGGAAAAGAGGAAAAGTTAAAGGGCTACTGAGGAATCCTCCCGACAGCGCACACAACACGAAAACCAATATTGCTGAGGCAGTTGCCGCGTGTGCTGTCGTTACGAGACGCGGAACGGCAGAAATCAGGATCATTGATCCAGGAACCGCCCCGCAGTAAGGGATATTCTTGATTTTGAGAGAAATTATCATTTTTATTTAACCAGGGACTGCCATTTGTTGGCGCACCTTCATAATTGCTGTGCCAATCGTCAAGACACCATTCCCAAACATTTCCGTGCATATCATATAGCCCAAAGGCGTTAGCTACTTTAAAACTACCCACAGGTGTAGTTTCTTGTCGACACCTTCCCTTTAATCCCGCACCATAAACTTCGTTGGCTCTGTAGTTCGCCAATTCTGATGTAATTGTTGCGCCAAAATGAAATGGGGTGGTGGTTCCAGCACGGCAGGCATATTCCCATTCTGCTTCACTGGGAAGACGGTACTTTTTTCCTGTATGTTGGGAGAGGCGATTGCAAAACTCTACTGCATCATACCAGGAAACTGACTCAACTGGACGATTTTCTCCTGTAAATCTAGAGGGATCTGGGTCAATTTCTCTGTCTACCTCTGGCAGAGAGGCTACTGCTTGCCACTGGGCTTGCGTTACTGGGTATTTGCCCATAAAGAACTGTGGAACGGTTACTTGGTGTTGAGGATTTTCAGTACTTGAACGTTCCAGTTCATTTTCTGGAGATCCCATGATTAAGCTGCCTTCAGGGATAGACACAATTTCCATCTGAACGTGATTGCTTATTTCTTCGATAAAATACTGGGCCTGTTTACGACTACGCTTGATTCAATACCGTAGCCAATTTACGAGGGTTCAACACCTGTAGAAACGGGATGAATACGTCCTAAAGAAGTAAGCTTGGCAAAAATCTGACTTAATAAAATAGGCTCAGGCATTTCA
>NZ_JACJSE010000063.1 GCF_014698045.1 Aulosira sp. FACHB-615 | reverse complement strand
CAGCGATCGCCATCAGTGGAGTAAATGCTGGCTACCGCACACCAAAAGATGATTCCATTACTGCCACTGGTAAGCCATCGCTCATTCCCGATTTGAAACATTTCGCAACAACAGGCAGACAAGTTAACATTTGCTTTGACAACGATACCAAACCTGAGACTGTTCAACGGGTAAGAACTGCTATCAGCCGGATGGGTCGTTTATTGATTGCTGAGGGTTGCTCTCTACGAGTGATTGATCTACCAGGAACCGAAAAGGGAGTTGATGATTTTGTTGTAGCTCATGGTGAGGCGGCTTTTCACTCACTGTACAATACAGCCGAAACCTTGGAACTGTGGGAAATCAAATTATTCACCTTGTTAACTTATCCGCCAGCGATCGCACTCAACCAAAGATTCCTGGGTGAGATGATTGCTCCAGAAGGTGAAAAGCTCATCGTCCTCAAGGCTCCAAAAGGCACAGGCAAAACCGAGTGGTTATCTCAGGAGGTTGCCAAAGCACATGACCAGGGGCGCAAGGTACTGATTATTACCCATCGCATTCAACTGGGTGAGGCATTGTGCGATCGCTTCGGCGTTGATTACGTTAGCGAGATTAAAACCTCTGACACAGGCGGTTTGCTGGGGTATGGCGTGTGCGTAGATTCGTTACACAAAGATAGTCAAGCGCGATTCAACCCCAACGACTGGTCTAACGATGTCATTATTATCGACGAATGCGACCAAGTATTCTGGCATCTGCTCAACTCCACTACTGATGTGGCCAAGCGGCGGGTGTCAATTCTTCGCAATTTCAAGCAGTTGGTACAAAATGTGCTGGGCAGCGAACACGGTAAAATTTACCTATCTTCTGCCGATGCCTCAGATACAGATGTCAAGTACATTTTGTCTCTGGCTGGAGAATATCGAGTTAACCCGTTCGTGATCGTAAATAGTTATCAGCCCGTATCTGGCAAGTGTTACAACTACTCTGGTAGCAACCCCAAGAATTTGATTGCGGCGTTGGACAAGGCGATCGCTGCTGGCGGACATCATTTATTGTGTTGTTCTGCCCAGAAAGCTAAGTCCAAATGGGGAACCCAAGCCCTAGAACAACGGTTTCGGCAAAAATTCCCCCATTTACGGATTCTCAGAATTGACAGCCATTCAGTTTTAGACCCGAAGCACCCAGCTTTTGAGTGTATTGCTCACTTAAACGAAATTCTCACGCAGTACGATCTAGTCATCGCCTCACCCAGCTTGGAAACTGGTGTGTCTATCGACATTCGAGGTCATTTTGATTCGGTTTGGGGGATATTCCAGGGTGTTCAGCCTGTAGATTCTGTACGGCAGATGTTAGCACGGCTGCGGGAAACAGTTGACCGTCACATTTGGGTGAGCCAGTACGGAATGGGGACTGTGGGCAATGGTTCAACTTCTATGGGTGGATTGTTGCGGAGTCAGGATATTGCAACCCAGGCAAATATCGCTCTGTTATCAGCTTCGGATAATGAAGATTACAGCTTTATTGACCAGAACTTTCAACCCGAATCGTTGCAGACTTGGGGCAAGCGAGGTGCTGTGATCAACGTCCAAATGCGCCGCTATCAGGAATTTGTGCTGAAGGGGTTGAAAGCGGATGGCTACACTGTGATTGATGCGGATGATTCTGACCCTGATGAAACCAAGGAAATTGTCAAGGAAGTTAAGGCAGCATCGAAAGAATTGTACTCTGGTCAATGCCAGGGGGTTTCTCAATCTGATGATGTGTCTGATGCCGAACTCAAGAAGTTGCAAGAAAAGCGAGTGAAGACTGAAGAAGAAAGATACCAGCAACGTAAGGGTGAGTTGTCCCGGCGTTATGAAGTTGAAGTGACCCCTGAATTAGTTGAAAAAGACGATGACTCTTGGTATCCCCAACTGCGGCTGCACTATTATTTGACTGTGGGGCGGGAGTTTTTAGCCAGTCGGGATAGTAAAAGAGCCAAGGCACAGGCGGAAGCTGGAGAAAATGCTATTTGGAAACCTGACTTTAACAAGGGGCAGATGTTGTCGTCGGTGCGGTTATTAGAAGAACTGAATTTGTTGCAGTTGCTCAAGACTGGGGAACAGTTGAGGGGTTCGGATGAAAAGATGCAGGAGTTTAAGGCTCGCGCACTACAACATCGGTTCTTGATCAAGAATTATCTGAACGTGACTATTTCGGAGAAGCTGACCCCTGTGGCGATCGTTCAGAAATTACTCGACAAGATTAATCTGCGGTTGTCGTATGTGGGGCGGTTGGGGCCAAGGGGTAAGCGGGAGTGTGTGTATAAGTTTGTTGGGCCTGATGATGGGCGGGATGGGATTTTTGAGAAGTGGTTAAATCGGGAGTTGGTGTCAGTCACTCCTAATATAGATTTAACAACACCAATCATTGACACAACACCACTCTCCGTTATTAAGGATATGGGCGGACGGGAAAACTCTACTAGTTCTTGGTGGCGGCAGGTCAAATCTTACGCTGCTGGGTTTATGGAACGAGTGAAAGATGGTATGGAAGCGGTTAAAGAGTCCCTCAGTACCCTTACTCCTGACGAACGTTGGGGAGTGATAGTGACGTTCGAGGAGCAAGAGCCGCAAATTTTTGGGCAGTTGGTGGCGGCGGCTCCTGAGTGGGTGGATTGGATGGGTTAACTAAGAACAATTGCGCTTTTACAATTAGGAATTGGGACTTGATTTGAGTGGATAATTTAGAGTGGTTTTCACTGCACATTTACCAGTACCCACGCGATGCCAAATAGGGAACAAAATATTACCATGATTGCAATAACCTTCCCAATCATAGAGATTCCGCCTTTATTACTTTCCCAGATTAAACCAATTGCCTCACAGCCTTAACTTGTCATCAATGGTCAGGAATAGGTTTTTCGGGGCTTGTCACCCCGAAAAAAAACAACAGATCAGCTTAATTTGTTGAGAATTGCATCAAGTTTACGCTGCATTTCTTGGTTTTGCTGCTCCAGTTTTTCCACTTTTGCTTGTAATTGACCGAGATCGGTATTTGATTCGGCAGCAGGAAGTTGACGAACATCTCTACCAAAACCCATCAAAGCCGGACGTTCCACATAGGTGACACGGTGAAGTACCCGCCAAGCCTTATTTGCTTTACTTTTAGCTTGTCGTAGAGCGCGGGCTTCCTCGCCGTTGCTGGCAAGCCATTCAGGGTCAACCACATAGCTGAAGAAGTCGTGAAAATTGTTGGTACTGCCTTCAAGATAAAAGCTCATAAAGCGGTAACGGTTGACTTTTTCCCCAGGTAGGATGGGGTAGTCGTTGTAGTCAGTAATGCCGCGACCTTCAACACCGCTTAAATCGACGTTTAACTGAATACCCTTGCTACGGGCTTCGGTTTTCATCATCGTTTGCGTAAGGTTAAAGGTTGCTTGGACGGTTAACTCTATACCAACCCCAAATAAACTATAATTCCCTTCATGACCCAAACCTGAACTCATAGTATAGGAACCGCCAATAGAATGTTCAGCCATGTTTGCAAAACTTTGTGCCTCGGCGTGTAAACCTCCATCGGCATCCCAAACATAAGTGTTGACAATATTGCGTTTGCCGGCGCGGATTTGGATGTTTTCCATTTTTCTCTGCCAACTAGCAAAACTCGTGCTGGCATGGGCTTTTTTATCTTGATCTTCGATTAGTTTCTCTATCTCTTTTTGTTTCTTGGCTGCTGCTTCTGATTGTTGATCAAAGGCTGCCTGAAGCTCTTTTTCTAATTTGTCCTGTCTTTCTTTCTCAACTTTGTCCTTTTCCTCTTGTGTTAGATTTTCATCTGGTTTGCTCTCAACTTGATTAATAACAATAACGTTGGGAGCATCGCCTTTATTTGTTTCCCGTTCTAATGACGCTTCATCCACTAAAAGGGTATTAAACTGAGCAAAATAGGCTTCTCGATTTTTGTCTTGTTGATCGATTTGTTGTTTGAGATCGTAAGCTTCTTGCAAACGATAGTAACTGGCAGGGTAAAGAGAGCCAAAGCATGAGCGCATTTGAGGGACGTGCTTAAAGAAACGTTGACTGGTGGCACTGCTTCCTGTCATCCCGTCTAAGCTACCACTCATAGTATAGGCAGGATTAATCAAAAAGGTGATGGTATTCACATCTGGAGGAATATTCTCAACAGGGAGAACCTGATAACCAATCATTCTGCCTGTGCGTTGCAGTCGAGTAACAAAAATATCGGTTAAAGCCGAAACAACCAAAGCATAACCGACATTTTTAGGAATGAATCGTTTACCCAAGTGAGGGAAATTAGCATCTTCTTCTTGAGTCCCCGACAATTGTAGTGCGTCAGTCATACCTAGAGATGAGCTTGAGGTGATGCTGCTTTCATTCTGGAATTGGTAGCTGAAGTCTAGATTGCCTTTGAAACCTGCACGGATACCTGTAGTCTTAATTTGCTGTCCTACACCCAAGGGTGCAGTAACAATAGATTGTTCAACATCGCTGCCGATATAGGTATCAGTAGAAGAGCCTAACCCGTTATCTTGCGATCTCTTCCAATTAAATACCACATCTTCTGATAGAGATAATTCTACAGAAGTAGCACCGTTATAGTTGTCCTCTAGGGTTAAATTTTCGCTAGGAATGGGGGGAGCGCCTTCGATATAGCCCACAAGTGTGGGGGCAAACTGACCATTGCCAATCCATTTAAGTTCTAATTCTTCGATGCGTTTGTCGGGTAAGAGGTTAACACCACCAGGGGTAGGAGTGGCAAAAAACCGTCGCATCATAGCTGTTCTGTCTTTACTGACTGTACTGTATTCGCAGCTGACTAGGGCATCGCCAACCATAGAAACTAAGACATCACCAACCATAACTAGGGCGGGGTCTGGGATGAGAATCGCTCCTCCTTGCACTGTGCCATGATTGTTTTTGACGATTTCTCGCACTTTACTTGTTGCGCCTTCAAATGTAATGTCATTGAGTGGATAGTAAGCAACTAAACCAGCTTCTTTCCCTGTCAGGCGTTTATTCATATTCGCCTGAATTTCGGTTTCACTAACGGCTTTATTCCAGATACAAACTTCCGCAATCTCACCTGAGAAGAAGTTATCTACTTTACCGATGTAATACGGTTTATTTTCATTATTAAAATTTTGAGGAGCATTCTCTGTTGCACGTAGTTTACCATTTCGGTAAATCTTGTATTGATTCCCATCTTTGACCCAAGCAATATGAACCCAAGCGTTAGCAGCAGTAAAAAAGTTTGGTAGCACTTTATCATATCGCACATCCCCGGATGAGCTATAAGAGTCGTAATGGAGCGCCCCATCTTTAGGACTAACCCATAATGAGGGTGGACGATATTTAATTCCTGGGTTACCAATAAAGCCTTGATAATTTCCGGTGTTTATTCTTGCAGGTTTTATCCAAGCAGAGATGGTAAATGCTGTTGTGTTACTGAATGGGTTCGCAATTTCCACATAATCATCTACCCCGTCAAAGCGCATAACTTGACCACTACCTAATTGACCAATCGGTGCTGCACATCCCCACCAGCTTGCGCCCGCAATTGTGCCGTTACTGCCTTTACCTGTCTGATTTCTGACTTCAGTGCCGTTGGCTTCATTAAAGGGATAATAAGCCACTAAACCAGGTTCATTGCCCGTTAGGAGAACTTTGCTATTGACTTCAATTTCCTCTGGGCTTAGTGCCACCTCCCAAAGACGAATTTCTGCTAATTTACCAGCTTGTTGTTTGCCAGAACTTATATTACCAACCCGTGAAATTGACATTGAAGTGGAAGAGGTTTCAACGGTTGGATTACTATGAAGCGTTCCCATCGATTTGGTAGCAGAGATGTCAATTGCTTCAGACTTATTATCCTTAAGCACAAATTGCCAATAAGCAACTAAATTAGAGTTTTTTTCAGGATTCAGGATTTTTTTGGACATATTCTCCTGAATTTCTGATTGGGTGAGAGTTTTTGTCCAAATTCGGAGTTCTGAGATTTGACCTCTAAATGGCTGATCCCATCCTGCTTTTCCAATATACAGATTGCCTATACCTGTATAGTTATTTGTTGCTGTATACTCCGCTATTTTTTGACCGTCAAGGTAAATCTGTCGCTTTTTGCTAGAAGCATCATAAATACAAGCCCAATGATGCCAGTGAGTATCATTAGCAACGGTAGCATCTAAATCGTTCCCGTAAAATGCAAAGGTAAATTTGGTACTATTTCGGAAGCCAATATGTAATCCCTTATTGGCTTGTGTCGTACCTTGACCTAGAAGGAATTGATTGGTTGTAGAAGTATCAGATCGTTTTGCCCAAAATTCAATAGTAAAACTTTTACTGGCTAAGTTGACCTGATTCCCACAATCAAGATAATTATTGCCATTAAACGCTAAGGATGCTGATGATTCTGCTTTATCTACTTCTTTACCATCAAGATAGAATAGATAAATCTGAGAAGCTTTGTTATCAGTTATCTGCCCAACAACAGCAAGATGGTGCCAGCCTGTCGATAAGTTCTCTAGGTTGTACCAGCTTTTAGCATTATCCAAATGAATGTATTTTCCATCCCAGATCGAAATTGATCCACTATCGCTATGAGTTAAGGTATTATTGGCTGAACTGTTTTTCGGAAAGGGATAGGAAAACCAAGCCTCAATTGTCCACTCGTTCCCTAAAGAAACAGGGTCTTTTAAAGTGACGACGCTAGTATCTAGATTAAACTTGAGGCAAGTTCTCAAAGAATCAGGAATCCATTGTTCAATCGTCGGATTTTTGCTGTCAGCAGTGGCATCAAAGTTAGTCTGACGCATTCGTCCTTGATCGTCAAAATAGCTGAGTTGGACGTTCCCTTCACAGGTTTCGATCGCACTGAGACGGCTAACAGGACGCACAAACCCCAGTAAAGCACCTTGGGTTACTAGCCCTCGACTATCTGTTTTTAGGAGTGGCATTGTTTGCGGGGTTTGTTGCTGATTGTTAACATTACTGATGAAAGTCTTGTTTAAGGTGTTTATCTCCGTTTGAATTTGGGTAATTTTCTGGTTAACTTGATTTAACCGTTCCTCAAGTTGCTTTTTCTTAGCCGATTGATCGCTGCCACTTAACTTTAAGAGAGCCAGTTCATCTTTAAGTTTAGTCAATTGTTGATTGGCATTTTTTAACTCGGCTTCTTTGGCATTAACGGCTGATCGTGCATTGCCAATGTTATTATTAGTTTCTCCACCAATTTTAATGATTTTCCACTGTTGATGAGTTGCTCCATGTTGCTCCCAACAACAAACACCATAATCTCCACCCCCTCGATCTAACACTCTTCCATCTGCTCGAAGACGAATCAAATAATAATCCCCAGAATACTTCTCTGGCTTCCATTCAAAACTATAGCCACTCCCATAACCGGCATATACTTGAGCTTTCTCTTTAGGATTTGAAGATGGATATAGTGCCAAGTCCAAACCATCCATCATACTGACAATTCGATAGTATCCACTATTGGTTGCGACAAATTTGAAATAATTATTCGCGTAATAGGGATTACCATTAGCTCCTACGTCTGCATAAAGTAGGGCTTTTGACGCTGTATAAACACGGCAAATCCAGCTTTCTTTAACTCGACAGACCAGTTTGCACCAATAATTCAAGGGATTATTCAGTTCTGTTTGATAATTGTTTTGCAGTTGAGTTAATTGATTCTGAAGAGTAGTTATACTTGCTTCTTGATTCTTGATTTCAGTTTCTTTTTTAGTTATGGCTTCTTGTTTTTGTGTTCCATCAAGATTCAAAGTAGCAATGTCCGCTTCTAATTGTCGTTTTTCTTTGAGTAGTAATGCTTCTTCATTTTCTTTGATTTCCAGTGTCTTCAAATCTTGTTGCAAGCTAACTTGATTATCTACTAAAGATGTTAAAATTACATCATCTGTGTACTTAATCTCAGTAATACTGTCAGAAATCAACTGAATTTGATGTTTACAAATTTCCAAAGTATTCCAGTTTCCTGTTATATTGCTAATTCCAAAGGAACGCACTACTGATACCCCATCTGGCACCGTAAAACGACAACTGGCTTTATACCAACTATTGCCTAAACTGATGAATTCCGTTGCTTCTGCTATAATCGTTATCCAATCTTGAGAACGCCGATTTTTCTTGCCTTTATAGGTGATTGCAAAAATTTTAGGATTCGCAGTTGTAGGATCAATATTATTGTTAGTTTTGAATTCAAATTCTTCCGTATAAGTTGCTCGTTCAGATACAGCAAACAAGTCTTCATTTTCGTATTTAATTGCTGGCGTTGATGTACCTGCTAAATTACGATGGAGGGTGACAGAACTAACATAAGCCCCTCCTTTAACAATGCCATCATTGCCATTAACAGAAAAATCAATAACTTTGCGTTCTTTCCCCTCAACAATTGCATCGAGTCGCCAATAACCCACCAAACCAACTTCTTGACCCGTTAGTTGCAGGTACATACTATTTTTGATCTCTTCTGCGGTACGGGCTTTATTCCACAGGCGGAGATCGCTTATTTTACCTGCAAAATTACGATTGGAAATCGTGCCGCTTTTGCCGACCACGTTACTTTTACGTTCGATGATTTTGGGCAGATCCATTAAACCTTGATGAATTTCTACGCCGTTTTTATATAGTTTGGCGTTCCCAGAAACATCTATTGTCGCTGCTAGGTGTATCCACTGTTTCTGGTTGAATAAAGTTTGTTGACTGTTCGTAACAATACTTGATGTAGTCGAAGAGGAGAATCTTAGTGTATTTATTGTATCTTCAAAGTGCAATGTAATAATATCTTCTGTCTTATTGTTTTTTTTATTGCCAAATTCGATAATTCTTGGCCAAGTTGTTAGTTTGTCCAACCACACCCAAACTTCCACTGTGAATCCTTGCGAGAAGTCGTGATTCATTTCTGGTATATCTAGATAATCCTTTACCCCATCAAAGACAACTCCTCGCCGTTTTTGAGTTTGAAGTTTCGCACTGATGGTGGTTCCGGATTGCCACCTGACACCATCCAAGCTAAAAGTCTGGTCATCAATTTTGGTGACAGTGTAAGTGCCGTTATAGTCTCTAGTATCAACTATCTGTACCCAATCTCCGTCGGTTAATCCATGATTGAAGGATGTTACTCTTAATTTCCCCTGGACTGTAATTTCGTAGGCTGTGACAATACCGTTAAAAATCAACCCTGTTTCTTCATCAGGAACAACTTCCCAATTGCCTCCATCTTTCTTGTCTAGAAGAACTTCAAAGGTATGATTGTCAATAATCTTTGTGACTGGGTAATATAACTGGTTATAATCTTGGCTTTCCGTAATTTTGACTGGGGTGATTGCTGTTTCATCTAAGTTGTTTGTTCGATCAGAGGTCACAAGAACCTTATCTTTTTCTCCTCTGGCAAAACCCGTGATTTTTCCTTCGGGAGGTGGGTTAGTGGTGGCAATGGCTTTGATTTCGTCTAGAGTGTTAAGAGGCAACAACACCTGACGAGTCATACTACGCCGAATAGTGGTGTTATCAGGATTGTCCTTAATCTGGGACAACGTCCCATCGGCCGCCACCGAAAAGCTAATTGCTGCCGCATTCCCCTCACTAGTTCCCACGACTAACATAACGTGTACAGCTTCCCTTAGTAGCTGCATTCCGTCATCGGTTTGTCGTTCCCGTTGTAAGTCGTATTTAGTTGCCGTTAACCCTTTAGCAATCGTCAAAGTCCCTAAATCCAACACACGTTTAATCACACCTGGAATACTACGCGGTTCAGGATCGAGGATAGTATAGTCTTTAACATCAAATAAACCCTCATCAGAAACGCGGAGGGTTGTTAATTCGACTTTTTTACTCCCGTTATTGTAGGCGAAAATATGCCAGCGATATTTATCCTGTTCATTAGTAGGTAATAAAACAACAGAAAACCATCCATTAGCAAGATCATTGATAAGACTCAATTCAGTGGTGGGTTCATAAAATTCATTTCCATTGATATCTCGATAATCTAGGGAATCAACATTAATCAGCCCAGTTGCTACTTTCTGCTGATTTTTGTTGGGTGTATGCTTCTGCTTACTCCGTTTAAAGCGGACTTCTAGTTTACGGGTTAAGGTATTAGTCAATCCGTCGAGAACAAAGCGATCCGCCAACAAAGTATTAGACTTAGACTGACGGAAAATATAAATATACCCTAACCCCGAAATCAACTGCACAGGAGCAACGGCTGACTGATCATGGGTTTTGTAGAGCGATTTCAGCAGGTAAGTTTTATTATTACTTTGATCAGTCAATTCTTCCTTCTCTAGGTCAACAACTGACTTATCTTCAACTTCATTGGGGAATTCTAGCAGTTTCCAGCCTTCCCAGCCTGTTCTGTCTTCCGGTTTCTGGTTGAGGTAACTGTCTTCAAAGCCATCTTGTTTGATCGTGTACCAAATCTTTCCATCACCATCAGTTGCAACAATAACAACCTTCCCTTCATGAGTGATGCTATTGATGTGCTGGAGTTTTTCTTTAGTGAGTAACATTTTTCTACCTCTTTAAACTACAATCATCTAAATCCCTCAAAAGAGGGTTATTACCGCTTATTTACTAGTCTCGTCAATTAAATTTGAACCTCTATTTTGATGTTAGTCAGCACCGACAGACGAGAGCTAGTGTAGCCGCAATTTCTAATCACCTGAATTAGTCTCTGTCTACTGTCTCCTCAAGACTAGATACTTGAGTATATTTGCAGACATTGATTGCTTTAATTACATGAAAATTAGGTGATTTTGTCAAGTATTCAATCCACACAGTTGGATTACTACTTTCATTTTTTTCTGTTTGAAAAGTTGAATACTTTTTATCCATATTTACTAACAAGCAATTTCTAAGCCAGATTTAAAAGGATATTTTTTAGGCTGAAGACAATGCTACTTAAAATTTAAAAATATAGAAGCTGTTTTTTTATAATTGCGTACTTATAAATTTAAGAAATTTAGTTTCTATTTTTCTGCTTATATAGTTGTTTTTAATTAATAATCCATTACACTTACTTTCACTATCAGTAAGCATAATTAGTGAAATATTCAAAAAATGCAACACATAAATTAAGATAGATATTAGCTGTTCTTCGTACATTAATACTTTGAGTAGATAGCCTTTATATACTTAACAGAATTGAGTATATCTAAAACTTTATTTGCTAAGTTCAAATAAAAATATATCTTTACAATTTTATTTTTAATGGAGTAATGATTTTAAAATTGAGTGCTGCTCAATCAAAATATAAAAATAATTATATGATTACATAGTTTAATTTTTTATTTTAAACATTTCCAAATAAACAGCAAATTTTAAACTAAAACATTTTACCCAATACTATTACTATATTGTACCCAACTGAGAGCCGCTATATTTCGGAGAAACTTACTCCTGTGGCTTTCCCTACCAAAGGTTGCCGCAGGCATCGTACAAAAGCTACTGGACAAGATTAATCTGCGTTTGTCGTATGTTGATCTGTTAGATCCACGAGGGCAGAAGGAGTGCATTTACAAGTTTGTTGGAACTGATGATTGGCGGGATGTAATTTTCAAGCAGTATTGGGTGCGGTGGATGGGCTAACAGATTGCTGCAATCACACTTTATTGATCTAATAGATAAGAGCAAGAACACCATCACTGCCGATATCAGCAATTGATTTGAGGACACCAGATTGCACTGACAATAAAAAGCTCAAATTAATCTCTCATAGGAGCATGGTTTTTAAGAACAGTTTTCTTTTTAAAGAGCAAAATGATGTAAACAAATAATAAATCTTTATTTAAATAGCTTAATAAATAATTGACACACATTTACTTAAAGTATAAGCTCATAAGCTATAATGCTTGATAATTGACAGTCACTAACAACATAAAAACTCATAACTACGCGGGACATACCTCATATATCTTTTTCTTTGCAAAGATAAAATTTATACGTCAAAGTTTATAGGTTTTGTCGTAGTTTTGATCTGACTAAACTTTAGACTCAGAAATAAATCCAATCATTCATTCTAGAGTCTTGTTAAATACATAGAGAGGTTCAAATGAAATTGCTAAAATCCCTAAAAATCTTTTGCATAACCTTTGTCTGTTTTCTTGTCATAACTCTTAACAACTCGGCTTTAGCAGCAGATGACTCCTGTTCCACAACAGAACCTAATACTAACCCATTTGCAAACGCAGCTGTTACTTTACCTAGCAGCTATCAAGGCCCTGCATTTGAACTTAGTTATAATTATCCAAACAAACTCTTTCCATCTACATTCCCCTGGGTTAAAGCTTTAAAAGGAAAACCGATATCCCAAGAAAATGCGATCGCATACATCGAAGCAGTCAAAGAATATATCGGCAAAGATATGCGCCAGCTGATTTTTGACTATGAACGCTGGAATGCAAACGAAGCAGGCTGGTACAACCTACCGTGGCTTTGTTCAATTCGTGACCCCATACACGGTACTTACGTGGGTTCTAGCTTTGATCCTAATATGTTTCCCTTATCCGACTTGAAAAAGTCTATGACAACTCATGTTTTGGTTTACTACAATGACATTGCTGGTTACACACTCAGAAAAATATGGGGAGATACAGCAAAAAACCCAGACTTAAGTAATCCTCAGTTTCAGGAAGGAGCCATCATAATTAAAGTTGCTACAACAACCGCTTTAGCAGAAGATTGGCCTGCACTAGAAGGAGCCGCTAAATGGAAGTTATACGCCCCATTAGACAATAACAAGGACTGGAAAAATCCTACATTCTTTGATACATCTGTTTTTCAGTTTGACATCATTGTAAAAGATACGAAAACAGCACCTAAAACAGGTTGGGTATTTGCCACTCTTACCTACAATAAAGAGGCTTTTGGAGATGCTTGGGATCACTTAGTACCTTTAGGTGTAATGTGGGGGAATGATCCTGAAACCAATTCTGCTATTAATCCAAATGCCATTCTTCAGGAAAACTCCATGAATCCAATAGCACTCCTCTATGCTGTGGAAACATTAGGCTATGGTGGTAGGCTTTCTGGCCCTAACGATGGTGCTGTTGTACAAAACGCTTTAGTTGTTGGCAATCCAGGAAAAATACTAGTCAGAGCAAGGGTCTCTAGCTGTATGAGTTGTCATGGTGTAGCTGAATGGCCAATGAAATCTTTTCTTTTGCCTGGGTTTGTAGATAATAATCAAAACCTTGAAATTTATTCTCCTGGAAGCAATAAATTTAATAATTGGTTTCAAGATCGTCCCGGTAATGTTCCACAAGACTCTGGAACTATAGCTTTAGACTACGATATGAATATAGCTTTTAAAGCACTGCCGCTCTGGAACAAATGGTATCAAGCTAACAAAAAGCAACCTAAACTTACTACTCCAACCTTACTTCAAGGAACTCCCAATCCAGTTGAAGTGGTTCCTGCTTATCTCAAAGATTTACTTCTCAACCCAGAAAATACTGGGTATAACGGTTTACCAATCAACAAGTAGTTTATGCAGTGAAGACACTGCCTATTTTACCGAAAATATGTTTATAAGTTTTTAGAGTTTGAAATGGATGTGTTCCTAACGCATCCATCTCTTTTTAGGAAAAATCTTCTACCAAATTGAAAAAGAATTACGACAGATAGATAGCTAAAAAGCTTACCAATCAACCCTTAACCGATCCAAAATCTCAAATCCAATACTCTCAATGAAATACCGCACAATAGAAACAATCCTATCGGCAGCATCAAACTCAGTATCGCTAATACCAATTAAAAATGAAGCTGCATATAATGGAGAAAAGCAAACTTGGTAAGTTAACCCAACCATGAGCCGCCCATTTAAAATTGCGATCGCCGAGAGTGAAGAGGAACTGAA